>NZ_ALBR01000022.1:0-100701 GCF_002081505.1 Bacillus sp. CDB3
CAAGGAAGAATATAAAGATGGCACTACCGTTTTGTAGATAAAACCAAAATTAATATTTATCATGTTATAGGAGTATTCCAATTATTTATAGGAGGTATTTAAAAATGAAAGATAAAATAAATCAAAATGACGAGGTTAATATTGTTAACCAAAAATATAAAGAAGAAATCAGTAAAGAAACATTAGCAAAAGGAATGATAGCTGGTGCTCTTGCTGTTGGTGCTGTGGGTTCTATGGAAGTATTGAAACCTTCTCAAGCAAGTGCAATGGCTATTAATATTCTTTCTCCACATGTGAAAGGTACTATTAAAAATACTATGATTAATCCTACAGGAGTGTCTACTACGTATGAAGAATCTTTTCAATGGATTAATACAAAAATGTCAAATCTTCTTGTTAAAGCAGGTTTATTAAATAAAAATTTAACAGATATTCAAAAAAAGAATGCAATTCGAGATAGTATAGAAAAAATGCTTTTTGAGATGTCTTATTCACAGCATAATCAATATAATGTACTTGTTCATAAATATAACGGGCTACATGAATTACAGGATTACGCGAAAATATTTCCACCTAATGATACAAACACTTCTTATGAAATAGTAAAAATAAAAGGTGAGGAATATGTAATTTGGGTTTTCAAAACTGCAGCTACAATCAGTAAAAGTTATCTTCAAGGTGAAAAAGAATTTTATCATCTGAATGGTCAAAATACATTCACCTATGACGGTAATGGCAATGAAAGACATATTTCTTCACAAACGGTAACATTTAATTCTAAATAATAAAAAAATATCAAAAAGTGCCCATGATTTTTTAACTTGGGTACTTTTTGAGCTATTTACCTCAGCTATTGTATTTACACCCAAAAACAAAGTTTTTTGGATCATGCCATTTTTTTTGTCTGTTTATCGTGAAAAAGACATACAAACACCTTTTGAAGTTATTGAAGTTAGCGCATAAATAACATTTAAGAAGCTATATAGGGTGCTGTTGCACATTTCAAGCATGTTTAAATCTATAAAAAAAGATCTCGTTCTATTATATGAACGATTTTAATAATCAATATCTGTAAAAGAACTCTTTTCTTAAGAAGAGGATTCTTTGTGTTCGTAAAGGTACACGTTTAGGTATAAATGACAAAATAACTATCTATATTTTTCCTTGTAAGTCAAAAAACGAGATCAAATTTAAGCATGATGAGTTTCTAAAGAGGAATTATATATATCGAACTTTGTAACAGAACCTAAAGTGTTAACTTAACATGAGTGTAATATGCAAAAAAGACCTTTCCTACTTTGAAAGGTCTTTTTCGTTCGATTATTTGTCGGTTTCAGCAAATTTCTTAATTTGTGCGCCGATTTCATCACAAACACGTTGAAATTTAGACCACTCTTTACCTGCTGGATCATCGAATCCCCAATGAACACGATTCACATGTGGGGGGGAGACGGACAAACAGAATCCGCATAACTACAAAGAGTAACCACTAAAAGCACTATTTAACTAACCATTATAAATATATTACGGGGGAATTATGAGACATATTCCAGCACCCTCAATTCAGATAGCATATTTCTATTCTCTAAATTTCAGATAGCAAACAATACGTGTATCAGAAGTGACTATCGCTTCACTCTAACCACCACTTAACACCTAGAAAGGTATTTTTTGTAAAAGGATGTATTAAAACATTTACTTTGTAATCGATAACAATCTTTATCTGAATAGGTATTTATATCTCATTCGTATATATAAAATCTAAAAACCTGTCTTATGGAAAGCGATATTTAAAGGATTTTTTATTTTTTATTGGTGCATTATGATGAAAATCTCAGAGCAGTTATAAAAAGAAATTATGATTCATCTTTTGGTACAAAACCATAGAAAATAAGGAGGAATATTTATGTTAAGTATAAAGAAAAAATTTACGTCTCTACTCGTAACAAGTATTGCACTTACTGGTATGGTGGCACTTCCTGATGCAAATTCAGTTCATGCGCAAACAACTGTAATGAATCAGTATAATTCTCAAACAATCTTAGACTATTTTTTACCGCAGCAGAAATACTCAGCTACAATGTGGGGGACAAGCGCATATAAAAATTGGATAGGATCTATTCCATCCTACACGCAAGAGAAATATCGAAAGAAAATTCAAATAATAGATGCGTTCAAGAGTTATACAACTGATGAGGGATATTCAGAAATAAATGGATGTCTTCGTCAAAATAAACCGTGTACGACTAACTCCAACGGAAAAATTAAAAATATGGATGACGGTTTTAAACATGCTCGAGTACCAGATGATATATATGTTTATCGTAGAGCAACGGAGAGAGATTTTTCATTTCAATATTCTTTAAGAAATGGATATGGTCAAATCGACTCAGCAAGCTTTAACGCATTTAAGAATACATTCCTTATAGGTCAAGCAAAACAGGACCGTGGATATATGAGTACAACCATTTTTAAAGATGCTTCGCCTGCATTTAAAGATCGTCCAATTTTAATGAAGCTTAAAATTCCAAGAGGTTTCCGAGGTGTATATCTAGACACACTAACTGCATTTCCAGGGGAAATGGAATTACTTCTTCAACGATCTAGTGGCTATAAAATTACGAATATTTATGCTCTACAGTTACAGGATGAAAAGGGATATGTAGTGGTAGAAGCGGAGATTAAAGACAATGCCTATTTCAAGTCACGCCCTAAACGATCTGTAGATAATTATAACGATAAATTACCTAATTTATCCAATGATTTCAAGTGATTTATAAATTTAGGATGTTAATTCAATGGAATTCCGGAGAAAATGAAAAAAATGTATTTGTTTCTACATTTTATTATATAAACGAGTTTAATAACCAGTATTTGTTAAAGAAACCTTTTCTTAAGGAAAGGTTTCTTTTCATTTGTAAAATCATTTCTAATAGTCTAATAAAGAATAAATTTATTAGTTCGTAAAGGTAGAGGTTTTAAGTTGGAGTTCAAAAATCAGAATATATGTATCCATCGGATGTTTTTCCTTAAAAACTATATTATTTGGATAAAGTACTTATATTGCCGCGATTATTGGTATTTAAAACCTAAAAATAGTGCAGGATAGTAATACATATAGCAATATTAGATACAAGCATACTTTTCTATAGGAGGTGTTTCCTATAAAGCAGATTAGATCTAAGATATTTTCTGGAATGATAGTAGGATTAGGTTCTATATTTTTTTAAATTGTATTACCTGTACTACATTTATTGGGGCTTAAATCTTCTAATAAAGATAAAAAAAGTAATATAGAACAAAGGAAAAGATACTAACCATAAAAGAGAGTGATCCGATGAAGGAACTTCAACAAAATAAGTCTGTTCTAAAAACAACGAGAACACTCTTATTAAAAAATACCAATTTTCTTTTTCTTTGGAGTGCAACACTATGTTCTGGTGTCGCTTTAAACCTGTTCACCTTTTCTCAGACATGGTTCATAATACATACATTAAATTTAAAAGCTCAACTCAGTATCTTCCTTATCGCACTCAGCTTACCACGTCTCATCTTTATGATTATTGGCGGCGCCGTAGCAGACAAATTTTCAAAAAAGAATATTATGTTTTACTCCAATATAGCACGGATTCTTATAATAACCGTTATCCTTACGTGGTCCATTGTCGTTCATGTTACGCTCTTTACATTGGTTATAATTGCTTTGTTCTTTGGATTAGCGGATGCTTTTTTTTGGTCAGCAGACGGAGCCATTTTACCAGAAATTGTTGATAAGCATCTTTTGACACAAGCAAATTCTCTCACACACATGACAAACACTACTTCACTCATTCTAGGTCCCGTGCTTGGTGGGATACTTACAAAATTCGGTAATGACACAATGATTTTTGCAATAATCATTCTTTTATTACTGATAGCTTCCATACTTATAAAAAAAAATCCATGATGATAGTAGGCAGGCCAGAGCAACGAATGAAAATAAGGGGATGTTTACTTCTATTAAAGAAGGTATCGATTATGTAAAGAACTCTCCGTTGTTACCAACATTTTTTCTCTGTAGTGCATTTTTAAATCTATTTTTAATGGGGCCTATTCAAGTGGGATTTCCCTTGTTTGTGAAAGATGTTTTGCACGGCGATTCTCTACAGTTCAGTTACTTAGAAGCTGCTGCTGGAGTAGGAATGGTGATTGGGGCCATTCTGGTAGGGATTCTAGATATTAATCGCCGACGCGGTTTGTTTTGTATTATCATGATGTTGTTATCAGGTATCTTTTTCCTAGCCATAAGCCTCAGCAAAATACTTTGGCAATCACTTCTTGCAGGTAGTTTTTTTGGTATTACAATTGCTATGGCAATTGTTCCACTAATGGCACTCATTCAATCTACTGTAAAAGGAGAAATGATGGGACGGGTTATGAGTTTACTTATGGGATCAACAATGGCATTTATTCCTTTATCTCAATCTATAGTATCACTTACATTAATCACAGGAGTTTCCATTGTTACAATAATGAAAAGCGGAGCTATAGCTGTCATTATATTTGTATTGTTGATTGCAATTCGTGTCCCTGTAATAAGGAAATTGGATTAAAGACACTATATGGGCATAAAGGAAAGGGTTTTTTATATTGAAATTGAATGATTATGCTATACTATTTGGTACATTTGGAAATTTCATTGGATTGATGTGGGCTATTTGGAGATGGTTCTATTCAGAGTCTATTGAATCAAATTGGAGTACTCTATTTCCAGAGGAGTTATATAATGAGTTACCTATTTTGTTTGCATGTGTTGGGTTACTTGTCTATATGTCATGTAAAAGTTTTTCTAAAAGGTCAATTATTGCGGGGAGTATTTCTATAATAAATGCATTTTTTTTGATTTTTGATGGATTTTATTTTTCAAGTAATGGCATCATGCCTGCAACGGAAAATGTTAATACGCTTTTCATTTATGCTCCATTTATGTATTTAATCTATGTTATATTATCAATGATCTTTTTATACCATCCAACCATAACTAAGGACGAAACATAATAAAAGTGGCTCTGTTGCAAAGATTCTTAACGTCAAATGAGATAAGAGATTTATCACTAACTATTATGCAACTATAAATATTTTTTTGTAAATCACGGGGTTCCGTTGCAAAGTTAGAAAAAATATAAAGAGGGCTATAAATTTGGGATAGGATTTAAGCAATCGCTACTAATTTTTGTAGTTCGTTGTACGCAGAAAAGACGGAATCTGATTCAAGACTTCGTCTCTGTTTATATAGGGATTGAATCGTTTCAATTCCTTTTATGGTACGAGAATCGTGTCGGATACTTTGAAATCCAGACGATTTCGCAAATCGACGTTTGACATGTCGATGATCTTGTTCAATCAGATTATTGCGATGTTTGATGGTACATTGTTTTGTATGTGTATAAAAATCGTCTTTCTGTAATTTTTTGAACGCACAAAGCAAGGCAGGCGCTTTATCTGTTGTGAGAACCGATGGTTCTCCAAAATGCTTGACCAATCTTTTCATAAAAGCATACGCAGCCTGATGATCACGAGTTTTTCGAAGTTGAAAGTCCAATGTATGACCATCACTATCAATGGCACGATATAAATAACACCATTTTCCTTTCACTTTGATATAAGTCTCATCTAAATGCCAAGCATGGTGTGCAACTTCGTTTTTCTTTTTCCAAATTTGATAGATCAAATTTCCATATTCATGGACCCAGCGCATAATGGTTGTAGGGTGAACAGAAACTCCTCGTTCTTTCAGGATCTCAGATACATCGCGATAACTTAAAGAAAAACGGCAATAGTAGCCCACGGATACCAAAATAATATCTTTTTTGAATTGTTTTCCTTTAAAATATCCCATGTATCATTCTCCTCATCTCATTTTCCCCCTCAGTTTAGCTCAGCTCAAAAAACTTTGCAACAGAACCCTTCAAGATATACAAGATCAAAATATCCTGTTTTCCGTGGCAGATGCGGCTTATGATAGTCAGCACATTTATGAATTTGCACGAACACGTGACATCTTTGCCACAAATCCAATCAACCCTCGGAATGGTGAAAAAATTAAGAATACACATCGTCGTGTATTGTCTCATTTTATACAAACCATCTTCGGAAAACAGTTGATGAGGGAACGTGGGAAAATTGAACAACAGTTTAGTATATTAAAAGATAAAGGGCTGGAGCAGCCTCGTTGGTATGGTCAAAATCGCTATCTACTACATGTTCAGCTAGTTTTTCTGATTCATAATATTGCATCTTTATTTTAGTTTTGCAACACCCTCTAGGTCATTTGATAGGACAAAATTGTTCTGTTTTTGCTCCTATACTCTGCTACAGTATTCTATATAATCTTGTGCTTGCTGAGGAAAAGAACATAGATTTGTATAGTAAAAATCAAGGAGAGTTGATTCTATGCGTTTAGTGGCGTCAGATAGTAAAGTTAAACAAGCAACTGCACGACAGATCGTAGTAATGAAAAGGGGTAAAACACTAATAAAAAAAAGTATTATTGCATCTTTTAGTCTTATGATGACGTTAACTTGTATGGGTTCCTATAGTTATGCCGAAGAAAAAAACACACCAGAGTATACTGGAAAGGGAGTAAAAGTAGCAATTATAGATACTGGAATAGATAGTAAGCATCCAGACTTACAGAAGAATTATATAGGAGGATATGATTTCGTTGATAACGTTAAGAATCCAGAAGATGATGGCGGCCATGGGACTGCCGTAGCTGGAATTATAGCTGCGAATGGAAAAATGAAAGGAGTCGCTCCAGATGCTTCTCTTTTAGTTTATCGCGCATACGGTACTGAAAAAATCACAAAAGCAATTGATCGAGCGGTCATTGATGGAGCCAATATTATTAACATATCAATGGGAGTAACTTATAACGGATCGGATACACCTCTCAATCAAGCAATTCAAAGAGCCATTGCTAAAAATGTTACGGTCGTAACAGCTGCTGGAAATGAGGGCCCTAATCCATGGACAATCGCCAGTTTAGCGAGTACCCCGGAAGCGATTACGGTAGGAAATTTAAAGAAAAGAGGGATTTCTCAAACTTTGCTGCAAGTATCTGGTGAACAACAAGAAATTCAGTTCAATTTTCCGGGTTTACAAGAACCAAACCCACCAAAGCCAGGTAAATATCAGGTTGTACATATACCAACGCTGACCTTAGATAGTATTCAAAAACAAAGAGATTTAAAAAATAAAATTTTGCTTATTGAGGACGGAGATAATATCGAAGAATACTTCCAAGAACTAAAAAAAAGAGGTGTAGTAGCCCTATTAGTAGATATTAGGAATGATAACCAAGTGCAAAAAGACAGTACATTTCACAATAAAGAGACCGATCAAATGAATAAACTATCTATACCAATAGGAATTATCTGGGACAAAAAGGAAAAACAGATCCTAGAGAAAGCGGCTAAAGAACAGAAACTGATTACCATTTTTCAAGATAGTAAGGAACGAATAGTGAATCATAGTTCTAATGGTCCTGCGTTAGGATCATGGCAGATTAAGCCAGATATTGTTGCTCCTGGTGAAGGAACGGAAACTACAAGCCCGCTCGATCTTTCAGGTCCACCGCTTACGCCTAAAAAGGGGTATGAGATTTTCGGTGGAACCAGTGCCGCAGCCCCGCATGTAGCAGGTGCCGCAGCATTGCTGAAACAAGCACATCCAGAATGGTCCCCTGTTGAAATACGCGCTGCTCTAACTAGTACAGCTCAACTTATCCATGATCATACAGATCAGATGGTAACGCCATTAGCACAGGGATCGGGACAAATAGATATCAACAAAGCATTGCAGGCAAATATACTTCCATTAACAAACAACCTTAGCTTTGGTTTTTTAAAGTCCCATGATGGGGTTCAAACCATTACGAGGTACTTAAAAATCAAGAATGTATCTAATCGGAGCCAGACTTTCACTATGAAAAATCAGTTGTTGGAGGGAAATGCAGAAATTCAAATGCCCTCTTCTATTACCATCCCTGCTCATGACACAGTAGAAATTCCTGTTACATTAAAGGTGGACACTTCTCTTTCTATAAGTAAACACATTGGAATGATTTCATTAACGAAAAATAAGGATCAAATCAATATCCCTTATATTGCATTGGTAGAACCAAAAGACTATCCTTTTGTATCCATAGATGTGAGCAATCACGGTTCTTCTCATATATTCGAATACTATACGCCGTTCCCTGCGGAACAGCTAACTATTTCTATTACTGGTCATACTGCTGATAACAAACCGATTTCTTCCATTTTAATGAAAAAAAATAATCCATCTCAAGGCTATCAGCAGTTTCAATGGAACGGGATGGATAAGGAAGGAAAAAAGGTTCCAAAAGGAACTTATACAGTAACGATTGTTGCTAAATATAATAATCAGTCCTATGAACAATCAATTCCACCATTTAAATTCAAAATCAATTGAACATTCTAGTCAAAAGAGGTTTTGTTGCAAATTTCAAGTATGTTTAAATCTATAAAAAAGATATCGTTCTATTATATGAACGAGTTTAATAATCAATATTTGTAAAAGAACCCTTTTCTTAAGAAGAGGGTTCTTTGCGTTCGTAAAGGTAGACGTTTAGGGCTAGTAAGAAATGAATAGAAAATGCGTTTCTAAATGTTTATTTTAACAATTAAGAACGTTCCTTAAAAAACGATACCTTTAGGGTTGGAATAAGGCTCTTTTAGCATCCATTCGGGTGCTTTTCTTTTTTATGTAGAAATTTGAATGGGAGGGAGAGAACAACTGTATGATTTACATAAATATCACTGGGGGTGACGTCTGTATGGACTAAACAATATGTTCTCTACCCATGATTAGTATACAGTTTGATTTGGTTTTTTAGACCAAGAATAGATGTGAATTGGTAAAAGTACATATGGATGCTTTTTATTTTGGAGGGATGAAGATTGAAAATATTAACGGATAAGCAATTAGAATCTCTTTTGTGGAACGCTGAGCAAAAAGGCTACGATAATGGTTGTGCTAAAGGTTTTAAGTTCGGTTATGAAGAAGGTCGTAATTCAGGTGTGATGCACAAACAATCTAACAACAATGAAGAACCTTTATTACAAGTTTTACAGTCAGACATTGATGCTGTTCCTGTTGTGCTTTATAAAGGTGAAGAGATTAAAGGGAAAGTAAGGATTAGCTTTGATTGGAAGACAGATGGATATTACCATAAGTCAGGTCCTTATATTCATATTGAACATGTAGAGGATAGCAATAAGTGTGTAAACACAAAGACAATACAACACAACCATCCTATTGTGGAGGAAAGAGTAGAGTACATGTATCTAAAGTAAGGAGTGATAACCATTGACTAACTTCTACAAAACAAAACGATGGAAGAACAAACGAACAACAGTATTAAAGCGTGACTCATATCAATGCCAAGAGTGTAAACGATACGGTAAGAACAAAGAAGCAACAACAGTACATCATATCCATCCATTAAGGAATAGACCGGAGCTAAGACTCACAACAAGTAATCTGGTTAGCCTGTGTGGAAGATGTCACGATAAGATGCATGATCGTATCAGTGATGAGTTAACGGAGTTAGGTAAGCAATGGATAGAACGTGTGGAGAGGATGAGCTAATGAATACATTCTTACACAATACAATCGGTGTGAATGAAGCTGCATCTATTCTTAATGTATCACCTGGTTATGTTAAGAACCTGTGTGCTTCAGGAAAGATTGTAGCAAAGAAGATTGGTAAGACATGGGTGATTGATAGATCAAGATTAAGGGGAGTGAGATGAGGATGGACGAGAAAGAAATATATATAAATGATATGAACGCATGGATTAAAGAACAAGAAGCAAGAAGGGAACAAATTGTAGCTACAATTAAAACCAGTTCTGAAATTGTAGAACAAAACAAGATACAATTACAGTGGCTGGATAAAAGACTTGAACCTGCTATAGCAGAGTTTGAAGAGTGGAAGAAAGAAAACAATCCCCCCCACTTATAAAATGATTTTAAAAGCCTTATGGGGACCGAGAGGGGGAGCTTTTTCCCCCCACGGCTGCTTTTCTGTAAAAACTTTTTTGAAAGGAGTGAAGATATGGCCAAACCCATTTCAACTAAAGAAGGATTCAAGAAAAAGACGGTAGAAGACATGAAAATTTTAAATGTTTATAAGCCTGAATACGAGCCGTTAATCGACATTTATTCGGGTTTATTATACGAATATTACTTAGCAGATAAAAAGCATCAGAACAATAATTATCAATTAGAAAGTGATACGGCTGCTGGAGGAACAAAAAAGTCTGCCATTACTGCCGCCAAAGAAAATTTGCGTAAGGATATTCTTTCTTATTCTGACCGTTTGTGTTTGAATCCTAAAAGTAATTCTGTTGAGCCACCTAAACAGGGAGAGAAGCCAGCTAATGTCTTCGCTCAATTTATGGAAGTTAATAAACGGTAATGAATTTATCTCACATTGATTCTCCGCATTTTAAGGTGGCAGTAGATTATGCAGAATCAATTGTTAGCGGTAAAAAAGTAGCTTGTGAAGAAAATAGATTGGCAGCTCAAAGGTTTTTAGATGATTTGAAACGAGAGGATTACGAATTCAAACAAGGACAATTTGATTTTGTTATTAATTTGATTGAGGGAACAGTTGCACATCAACAAGGTGAGGATTTAAAGGGGAACCCATTAAAAGGAACGCCATTAATACTTCAACCATGGCAAATATTTGTCATCGTGAATCTTTTGGGCTTTTTTCATCCGGGAACTATATTAAGAAGGTTTCATGAATCTTTATTGATGATATCTCGTAAAAATGGGAAAACGGCTTTTGCGAGCGCGTTAGGTTGGGCTTTATCTGTTCTCGAAGCGAGAAGTGGTAGCAAGCTCTATATATTGGCTAACTCGTTAAAACAAACTATGGAATCATTTGGATTTTTACTATACAACATTCAAAGATACAATGATTCAACATTTCGGATAAGGGATAATAACCAAGAGCATTCAATTTCTGCTAACTTCGGTGGAAATGAAGGCTCTATTTTTATTCAAGCGTTAGCAAATGATCCTAAACGATTGGACTCGTTAAATAGTAACCTACTTATCTTGGATGAAGTTCATACTTGGCAGTCTTCAAAACAATATATCTTGATGAAAAATTCGCAGAAGGCGTATAGAAATAAGTTATTAATTGCTATTTCTACAGCTGGAGATATTCCAAATGGTTTTCTTGCGAATCGTCTTGAATACTGTAAAAAGGTATTGAATGGAACAGTATCTGATGAAGAGTATTTCATTTTTATTTGTAAAGCAGATCAAGATGAAAAAGGAAATGTAGTTGATTATACAAATCCAGATACCTTGGAGATGGCGAACCCTTCATGTGGGGTTTCTGTTTCTTTGGAAGATTTAAAAAGAGATGCAGAATTAGCGATGAATGATCCACAAACAAGGGGAGAATTTTTAAATAAAACATTAAATATTTTCACTTCGTCGCTCAAAGCGTACTTTGATATCAATGAGTTTAAATACTCGGATAAACAATACAGTTGGACATTAGAAGAATTAGCAAAATTACCTATCGATTGGTATGGAGGAGCTGATTTATCTAAATTGCATGATTTGACCGCATCAGCTTTGTATGGCCGATATAACTACAAAGGTAAGGAAATTGATATTGTCATCTCTCATGCATTTTTCCCAATTGTCGCAGCACATGCCAAAGCTGAAGAAGATGGAATACCTTTATTCGGTTGGCAGGATGACGGTGTATTAACTATGAGTAATACCGCAACTGTGCATTATGATGACATAATAAATTGGTTTAAATTAATAAAAGCTAAAGGCTTTAAAATTAAGAAAGTTGGGTTTGATAAAAAATTCGGTCGAGAATTTTTCCTTGGTATGAAAGGTGCAGGATTTAAGATTGTGGATCAACCTCAATATTTCTATAAAAAATCAGAAGGCTTCCGTCGCATTGAAATGAAAGCGAAAAACGGATGTCTTTATTATGTCCACAATCAAGCATTTGAATATTGTGTGCAGAATGTACGTGCCATCGAAAAAACAGATGACATGATACAGTATGAAAAAGTTGATGGTGATGGTGGTACACAACGTATAGATTTATTTGATGCAGGTGTATTCGGGGCGGTACAAATGCTTGAAGATATGACCAAGTCAATGGACGCTTCCAAGTGGCTTAAGAATAAATGATGAAAGGAGGTGCAATCTTTGGCATTTTGGAGGAAGAAAAAAACACGCTCATCCGTTACGATTCCATTTGCGCTTGGTGATGTTGAAACTGTGGGTTATACAAGGCTTTCTGATAATCCCGATGTATTAATTGCGGTAGATAAAATTGCTGATTTGGTTTCAAATATGACCATTCATCTCATGGAAAATACAGATGAAGGTGATAAACGATTACGAAATCAGCTGTCACGAAAGATAGACATTGAACCACACCGTAATATGACTCGTAAAAGTTGGGTTTATAAGATTGTTAGTGACTTATTACTTCATGGTGATGGTAATTCTATCGTCCACATTGGTATTGATCCACAAACAACTTATATTGATGATTTAACACCATTTCAAATGCAAGTTGTGAGCTATGAAGATGTGGAGGGCAACTACCTCATCAACTTCAACGGCACAACATACACGCCAGACGAGGTAATTCATTTTGTGATTAATCCTCATCCGAATTATCCGTATCGCGGTACAGGATATAGGGTGGCACTAAAGGAAATCGTGAAAAACTTAAATCAGGCTACAAAAACAAAGAATAACTTTATGAGTGGTAAATATATGCCATCACTTATCATTTCTGTGGATGCCATGACAGAAGAATTGTCCAGTAAAGAAGGACGAGATAACATCATGGCTAAGTATTTCGCAGAAACAGAAGGTGGTAAGCCTTGGATTATTCCGGCTGATTTAATCAAAGTTGAACAAGTTAAACCTTTATCACTAAAGGATATCGCCATTAATGAGGGTGTTGAATTAGATAAGAAAACTGTTGCTGGACTCTTTGGGATTCCGGCTTTTTTCTTAGGTGTTGGTGATTTTAACAAAGAAGAATATAACAACTTCATTAATACTCGTATTTTTTCGATAGGACAAGTCATAGCTCAAACATTAACGCGTGACTTACTACTTAGTCCGAATTGGTTTTTCCGTTTAAATCCACGAAGCTTATATTCATACAATTTAAGCGAAATGGTGGCAGCTGGAACGCAAATGGTTGACCGAAATGCAATGCGAAGAAATGAATTACGTGATTGGGTTGGATTAGATCCTGATGCTGAGATGCAAGAGCTTATCATCTTAGAAAACTATATTCCGGCTAATAAAATTGGCAGCCAAAACAAGTTGAAAGGGGGTGAGAACGCTGAATAAACGCACATCTTATTTAGAAAGTCAATTTAGAACGGGTGAGCAAGAAGAAAAGCTATACCTTGAAGGTTATTTCATTCGTTATAATGCCGAAACAGAATTATTTCCAGGAGTATACGAAGAAGTAGATAAACGAGCAGTAGCTAACAGTATTGCCAATAATGATATCCGTTGTCTTTTTAATCATGATACGGGTGTAGTTTTAGGACGAGCTGGAAATAAAACATTAGAATTACGTTCTGATGAAATAGGACTTTACGGAAAAGTAGAAATCAATCGTAACGATCCTGAAGCCATGGCTATTTATGCTCGTATCGAACGAGGTGATATTAACGCATGTAGTTTTGGATTCTTCCCAATAAAAGAAGATGTGGAAACTAGAGATGATGGAACAACAAAATTTATATTGCGAGAAATTGACCTTTTTGAAATTTCAGCAGTAACTTTTCCTGCATACCCGCAAACCGATATTGCAGCACGAGAGAAAGATATTGAATCAATGAAGAAACAAAAGTTAGAACAACGAAAAAACAATTAAAGGAGCGATTAACCAATGCCTAATCCAGTACTAATTGGTGCTAAGTTAAACATGAAGCGCAATTCCCTAGCAACTGTGGAGGGAAAACTAACCGGACTACTTGCAAAACGTAGTGAGTTAGAAGCTTCTATTGATGCAATTGAAAGTGAAGAAGATTTAACAGCAATTGAAGCAAGCGTAAAAGAAAATGATGAAGAAATTGCTTCTTCTGAGGAAGAAAAACAAAGTTAACCGAAGAAATTGAAGAACTCGAAAAAGAGTTAGAATCATCTAATCGTAAATCACCAGAAAAAGGAGCGAAACGTAATATGCCAAAACAAACCGAAACACGCGAAGCAATTAATGCTTATGTGCGTAGTAAAGACCAAACGCGTTCTGGATTCACATCTGTAGAAGGCGGAGCATTAATTCCAGAAGAGTTATTAGCACCAAAGAAAGAACTGGTTGATACAGTAGATTTAACACAATACATTCGTACAGTTCCAGTTAATCGTGGTTCTGGTAAATATCCAATTATCAAAAAATCAAACGGTAAAATGATTTCTGTTGCTGAATTAGCAAAAAATCCCGAGCTTGCAAAACCAACATTTGAAGAAGTAACATACGATATCGCAACATACCGCGGTTACATTCCTGTTTCTCAAGAAGTGATTGATGATGCAGACTATGATATTACTGGTTTAATTGCAGAAGATATTAAAGACCAAGATTTAAATACAAAGAATGCTAAAATCGCAGCTATTTTCAAATCAGCAACGGCTAAACCTGTTACTGGATTAGATGGAATTGTTACGTTATTCAATACTGGATTCAAAAATGTGTACAATGTAAAAGCTTATGTATCTCGTTCATTATTTAACCAATTAGATTTATTGAAAGACAAAAACGGTCGTTATTTATTACAAGATGATATTACTGTTGCATCAGGAAAACGCGTTAAAGGTAAGGAAGTAGTTGTTTTAGATGATGATATCATCGGAACAAAAGCTGGTGATCTAGTTGGTTTCGTAGGAGATGCTAAAGAGTTCTGTACTTTATTCAACCGCAAACAAGCATCTGTTAAATGGATTGATAATGACATTTACGGTCAATTATTAGCTGGTTTTGTACGCTTTGATGTTAAAAAGGTCGATGCACAAGCCGGCTACTACATCACATACACAGCAGCACCAGCCGGAGCATAAAAAGGAGTGATTCTGAATGGCTAAATATGTGGTCTTAGAAGATTTTGCAGACTTACAAGAAGGAAACCATGTTTATCGCCAGGGAGATCATTATCCCCGCAAGGGACGAGCTAAGAAAGAACGAGCTGAAGAACTTTCAGGTAGTGAAAACCTTAGAGGTGAGCCTTTAATCAAGGAACTAAAAGGCGATGAATGAGCAAGTGAAAGCTAATCTATTAGATTTATTAAAACTTGATTTAGGCATCACTCACAACTTGAGAGATGCTTATTTTAATAATTTACTAGTTAGTTCGCAAAATGAGATTGAGAGAACAGGAATTGTATTAGATTTTGAAAGTGTGGATGACCAAATGCTCACAGTTGATTATGCAGCATGGTCATATCGTAACCGACAAGAAGATACTCCTTTATCTCGAAATTTAAAGTTTAGGATTAACAATAGGGTTATCAAGAAGGCAGGGATTACAAATGCCATCACTTAAATCAAGTGTAGGAAATTCAAAGCGCATATCACTAGATGATGTGTGCTTTTTGATTTCCATTGAAACCGAAGTTGATGAACTAGGACAAGTACTTGGTACAAACGAAGTACCAAGACAAATATTTTGCTCTAAATTAAGTATTAATCGTCAGGAATTCTTAGCAGGAGGGCAACTTGGTTTGAAACCACAGCTCTTATTTGTTGTAGATTCTGATGAGTACGATGCTGAACCATCGTTAATGTATGAAAATCAAAAATATATAGTCTATCGAACTTTTCCACGCTCTGATGGATACAGCGAAATTTATTGCGAGGTGAAGGCTGGTGGCTAGTATTAATGATTTATCTAGTGAAATTACTAGAGAATTACAAAGATACTCTCATCTAGTAGAAGAGGACCTGGAGGTTGCTAAAGAAGAAGTTACTAAGCATCTTGTGGACGAATTACAGCAAAAAAGTCCAAAGAATACAGGTAAGTATCGTAAAGGATGGCGCAAGAAGAAAGTTGGTAATGCAATTGTTGTTCATAATGCATTGAAGCCACAACTTACACACTTGCTAGAAAAAGGACACGCCAAAGCCAACGGTGGACGCGTACCGGCTCAAGTTCATATCGCTCCAGCTGAAGAAAAAGCGATAAATGAATTTGTAGAGCGAGTTGAAAGGGCGATTCAACAATGAATTTAATTGAATTAAAAAAGATTCTTGATGCTACAGGTTATCCTGTGGCCTATTCGCATTTCACAAAAACGCAGGGTAACAAGTTACCTTTGCCTCCTTATATTTGCTATCTTGTGGATGGATCTCCTAATATGCCAGCTGACAATAGGGTTTATCACCAAATAAGTGATGTAAGTATTGAGCTTTATACAATAAAAAAAGACTTGGCTGCAGAAGCCAAATTAGAAAAAGCCTTAGATGATCATGAGATACCTTATGAATCATTTGAGGCTTTTATTGAATCTGAAAAAATGTATCAAAAAACATATGAAGTGAGGTTGTTATAGATGGAGAACAAAGTGCAATTTGGTTTAAAAAATGTTCATTATGCAACATTTGATGAAAAAGACGGTGCGGTTACATTTGAAACGCCAACTCCTCTTCCTGGTGGCGTTGAACTGACATTTGAACCACGTGGAGATTTAATTGAATTCTATGCGGATGACATGCTTTATTACGCTGCAAGTAATAACCAAGGTTATGACGGAACGTTAAGTATTGCTAGTATTCCAGAGAAATTCGCTATCGATGCATTAGGTGAGCAACTAGATGAAGTTGATGGTGTATTAAATGAGTTAGCGGATGCAAAAGGGAAATCATTCGCATTGCTATTTGAATTTGATGGTGATAAAAAAGCAACTCGTCATGTTATGTATAATTGTTCAGCAAGTCGTCCAACACTTGCATCTAAAACGAAAACAAACTCCGCTGAACCTAATACAAACGAATTAAAATTCGTTGCTAGTCCTATCAATCTTAATGGGAAACGTGTAGTTAAAACAAAAACAACTTCTAATACTACTCAAGCTATTTATGATGGTTGGAACACAGAAGTTTATAAAAAGAAATAATAAAAGGGGCATAAATAGATGGAAAAGACAATTACAATTGATGGTCAACGAGTCAGATTAAAAGCTACTGCGGCAACGGTTAAACGTTATAAAGCGCAATTTAGACGCAATTTATTTGCAGATTTGATGGGGTTAGGGGCGATTAACGCTTTAACTTCATCAGATGGATCAGAACAACCTATTGATATGTCAAAAGTTGATATAAGTAAGGTAGATTTTGAACTTATTTATGATTTGACTTGGTTATATGCTAAAACAGCTGATTCAAGTATTCCTGATCCTATGACGTGGCTGGATGGATTTGAAGAATTCCCGATTGAAGAAATTATGCCAGAAGTCATGGAATTAGTTCAAGTTACTATGGGAGCAAAAAAAAAATAAAGAAAAATAATGAAGAGCAAGGGGCTTTCGGTAATGAAGAGTTAACAACCGATACGTTCCTTGCTCTTTGTTATAAAGCAAAGTTAACACATGGCGATTTAGAAGAAATGACCGTTGGTGATTGCTTTGATTATATTGCTGAATTTGCTGAAATGGAAAATCCAGATAAAGAAAAAGTAAGAAAAGCGAATCAAAAAGATTACGATTCTTTCTAAGAAATGAGGTGAGAATATGGCAGGAAGAATTAAAGGGATTACGGTTGAGATTTCGGGGAATACAGTTGGATTACAAAACGCCTTAAAAGACGTTAATAAACGCAGCAATGATTTAGCAAAAGAGTTAAAAGATGTAGAACGTCTTTTGAAATTTGATCCGGGCAATGTAGAAGCATTAGCTCAGAAGCAAAAATTACTTACTCAACAAATTGAAAATACAACTGAAAAACTAGATAAGTTAAAGGCAGCTGAACAACAAGTACAAGCGCAATTTCAAAACGGAAAAATTTCTGAAGAACAATACCGTGCATTCAGGCGTGAAATTGAATTTACAGAAGGGTCACTTAATGGTCTGAAAAATAAGCTTGGAAGCATGAAAGCTGAACAGGAAAATGTAGCTAGTTCCACAAGACAACTAGAAACATTGTTTAGAGCGACAGGAAAAAGTGTTGATGATTTTGCAGGCGCGTTAGGAAATCGTCTTGTGAATGCAATTAAAAGCGGTACAGCTACAAGTAGACAGTTAGAACAAGCGATTGGAATTATCGGCCGTGAAGCATTAGGAACTGAAGCGGATATTGAAAAGTTGCAAAGGGCACTTCGTTCTGTGGATGCTGGTAACTCAATACAACAAGTACGAAATGAATTAAGAGACTTACAGCAAGAAGCTGACAGAACAGAGAAGAAGTTTGAAGGTCTAAAAATAGGACTAGAAAATGTCATAGGTGGAATAGCGGCTGGTGGCGGTATATCAACTGCGATTGAAAAAGCATTAGATATGTCAAAGTTACAAACAAAAATTGATATATCATTTAATGTTCCTGAATCCTCGAAAAAATCAGTAGAGGAAGCGGTAAGAGGTGTAACCGCTTATGGAGTGGATGTTGAAGAATCACTTGCTGGTGTACGTAGGCAATGGGCTTTAAATAAAGATGTAAGTGATGAAGCAAACGCAGCAATTGCCAAAGGTGCAGCCGCAATTGCTCAGTCATATGAAGGTATAGATTTTACCGAATTAATTCAAGAAGTGAATGAAATAGGGAACGAATTAGGGATATCGCAAGAAGGCGCTCTTGGTATGGTTGATGCGTTGCTAAAAATGGGATTTCCTCCAGAACAATTAGATATTATTGCTGAATATGGGCAACAGCTCACGCGAGCAGGTTACAAAGCTGAAGAAGTCCAAGCGATTATGGAAGCTGGGGTTGAAACTGGTACTTGGAATATTGATAATCTCTTAGATGGATTAAAAGAAGGTCGGATTAGAGTTGCTGAGTTTGCAAATGAAGTCCCTAAGGCTCTCCAAGATTTACTTAAAGGAACAAATATTTCAACTGAACAAATGCAAAAGTGGGGTAAAGCTGTTGCTGAAGGTGGTAGAGGCGGATCTCAAGCCATGACAGAAATTGCAAAGGCTCTAGATGGTGTTGAAGATTCAACAAAGAAAAATCTAATTGGCGCTCAAATTTTCGGGACGATGTACGAAGATCAAGGACAGAATATCACCAATACATTAATTGGCGCCTCAGAAAAGGTTGTAGATTTTGATAAGAACCAAAAAAACTTAAATGAATCTATAAAAAAAATGGATGCAAATCCAGCAATTAAGTTCCAAAAAGCAATGCAAGATTTACAAGTAGCACTTAAGCCAGTTCTTAGTGTAATAGCTGATGTTGTTGCTAAAATTGCTGATTGGATTTCAAATAATCCAAAACTAGCAGCTACACTAGCAGCCATTGCAGTAGCTATTGGAGTAATTGCAGGGGCGTTTATGGCTTTAGCACCGGTAGTTGTCGTCATATCTAGTATAGGATGGGCCATGATGGGATGGATAGCAGGAATTGCCGCAATTATAGCAGCAGTTGTTGCTCTAGGTGTTGCCATTTATAAAAACTGGGATTCTATAAAACAGTGGACGATGGATACTTTTAATTTTATAGGTGATTATTTATCAAATTTGTGGAGTGGAATAGTCGAGACATCATCAGCTTGGCTATCTTCTCTTGTAGAATCAGTGTCTAGTTGGTGGTCTTCTCTAGTAGAATCTACGACAATGTGGCTATCATCACTTGTTGAATCGGCATCGACTTGGTGGTCTGCACTTGTCGAAACAGCATCAACTTATTGGTCTTCTTTAGTAGAGACGGCATCTTCATGGCTATCTTCTTTAGTAGACACAGCAACAGGGTGGTTTTCTTCTTTAGTTGATACAGCTGTAAGTTGGCTCTCTTCCTTAGTAGAAACAGCATCGATTTGGTGGTCATCCTTGGTTGAAACAGCATCTCAATTCTTTATGCAATTGTTCCAAAAATGGCAAGAAATTTGGAATTCTATACTTACATTCTTAGATCCAATTATTTCATTAATTTCAACGGTCCTACAAGCTGGATGGTTATTAATACAAGCAGGTGCACAAATTGCTTGGGCGGTTATATCTCAATATATTATTCAACCGATTCAAGAAGCTTATGATTGGGTAAGTCAACAGATTGGCGAATTGGTTTCATGGCTTGGCACACAATGGGAAATTGCGAAGGTGGCCGCGCAAATTGGATGGGGTTTATTGAAACAATATATTATTCAACCTGTTCAAGATACGTGGAATTTAGTCAAAGAAAAATTTGGTGATTTGGTTAACTGGTTGAGCCAACAATGGGAGTTAGTAAAGTTAGCAACACAAATTGCTTGGTCTTTATGCAAGCAGTATATTATCCAACCAGTCCAGGAAACTTGGACTTTGGTGAAGCAAAAATTTAGTGATTTGGTTTCTTGGCTAAGTTCACAGTGGGAATTAGCAAAATCTTATACACTAGCAGGTTGGAATTTAATAAAACAGTATGTTATTCAACCGGTTCAGGAATTGTGGAATACAACGAAACAAAAACTAGCAGATTTAGCTAACTGGATATTAGGAAATTGGGAAATTATAAAATCTTATACACTCGCGGCGTGGAATTTAGTGAAGCAATACGTAATTAATCCTGTAACTGAAACGTATAATCAAGCCAAACAAAAATTCACTGATTTATATAATTCAGCGCGCGAGAAATTTGATTCCGTGAAGAATGCAGCACAAGAAAAATTTGAAGCGGCAAAAAGATTTATTATGGATCCAATAAGAGATGCAGTTGATGGGGTAAAGGGATTCATTGATAAAATCAAAGGATTCTTTGATAATTTGAAGTTGAAAATTCCTAAACCTGAAATGCCTAAAATGCCGCACTTTAGTTTAGAAACTAGTACAAAAAATATACTGGGTAAAGACGTTACTTATCCATCAGGAATTAATATTGATTGGCGCGCTAAAGGTGGTATCTTCACTAAACCAACTATCTTTGGAATGAATGGTGGAAACTTACAAGGTGCTGGAGAAGCGGGGCCAGAAGCGGTTTTACCATTAAATAAAAAGACACTTGGGTCTATTGGTGAAGGTATTGCTAAAACTATGATTGGTACTACCGGATCTATGAGTCAATTAATGGGTGATATGAGTCGTATGATGGATAGTTCCATGAGCCAGTTATCAGGATTGAAAACTGTTATGAGTGGTGTGTATGGAGATATGTCAAATAGCAGACAAGCTATGACAAGCGGTGTGTCAAATCAAGTGTTTAATTACTCGTCTGGATCATCAGGTGGCGGAGCAATTCCGATGCTTGGCGGTGACTTGATAGTTGAGGTTCCTGTTGTTTTAGAAGGTCGGGACGTAGCACGCGGTACTTATAAATATACAACCGAGTATCAAGATAGAGAAGCAAAGAGAAACTCAGCCTTTTAGGTTAGGGTTTCTTTTATTTTATTGAAGAAAAGAGGTGTTAACATGAGTTCTTTTACATTTAACAATCAACGAAAAACCTTTGTTCAAATAGAAAAAGGATGGAAAAGACCGACATGGGCACCATTGAAGAGAAATTTATTAAAAGCTCCTAATTATCCAGGAGCTAGATTACTAAATACAGAGACTGATATTCGTGTTCTTTCTATTCCAGTCGGAATTATTGTTCCTGATGGATCTGATTTAGAAAAATTGAAAGAAGAAATTGCGGAATGGCTTATTACAGAACAACCAACAGAGCTTATTTTTGATGTAGAGCCAGATAGAACTTATTTAGCTGTTGTTGATGATGGTTTTGATCCAGATGAATTTGTCACGCTAGGTCAAGGTGTTCTTAAATTTATTTGTCCAATGCCTTATAAATTAGGACCTACTCGAACAGTAGATTTTCAATCAGGTGCACGTGGGTTAACGGCAAATGTTCAAAACGAAGGAACTGTTCATTCTAATCCTATTATTGAGATTGACATTACGAAACCAAACACTTTTTTAGATGTATGGTTTGGCGGGGGATCCTTAAGTGATCGAGATTATTTTCGTATCGGTATGCCACTAAAAACTGTGGAAAAGCCTGTAGAAAGGAATCAGCGTATAGTATGGGATGAAATGGCTACTACAGTCGGATGGAGTAAAGTCAGTGTAATGGAAGATGGTGAGCCAGTCGGTGAAATGAAATCAGATAAATATCAATTTTATTGTTCTGATTTCGGTACTGGAACAGGTAAAGGATGGCATGGTGCAGCTGTTAAAAAGAGTATACCTGGTGGTCCAGTACAAGATTTTATTATGCAAGCCTACGTTACTTGTAAGAGTAAAAAAATCAATGAAATGGGACGAGTTGAGATAGCAATACTCGATGAAAATAGTAAGGTACTTTCAAAAATTGCTATGAACGATCTCTATTGGCAAGCTGAACAAAATTTTGGAACGATGGTTATCGGATATGATAACAAACCAGGGAAAACAGGGCTGATTTATGAGAGTGGTGATTATCCGAATACATGGAATCAATATTTCGGTCGATTGTGGATAGCTAGAACGGGGAATGTGTGGGAAGCGTATATTTCAAAATTTCTTCCTGGGACAGAAAAAGATGATTCAGAACGTTTCGCGCGGTGGACTGATGAAAATAACTATCATATGGAAAAAGCAGCTCAAATACAGATTAGCATCATGCAATGGCAAGATGTACCGCCAGTAGAAGCGATGTCAGTTAGTGATTTGAAGTTTTGGAAAGTGAATTTAAATACGAAAAACACACCGCCTTATATAGTAGATGTTGGCGATAAAGTTGTAATTGATACAGAAAATAGTCATGTAACGATTGAAGGGAAGGATGCGATTAATATTAAGGACATTTTCAGTAATTTTCCTGTCATTAATAAAGGTACTAATACACTAGAAATCATGCCTTCTGATATCGGAACAGCAAAGGTTAAATATAGGGAGCGGTTTAGATGAGAACACCAAGTGGAGTCTTACATGTTATTGATTTCAAAACTAGTCAAATCGTTTCAGCTATACAACCAAAAGATTACTGGGATGATAAACGGCATTGGGAAATCAAGAATAATATCGATACTTTGGAGTTTAAAGTATTTGATAACACGAAATATGCATCCACACTTATGCAACAAAACCTAGTATTAAAAGAAGTAAGGGATGGGCGTATTGTTCCGTATATAGTCACTGAAGTAGAAAAAGACCCTGACGATAGATCCGTAATTACTTATGCATCAGGTGCATGGATTAATCTTGCTAAAGATGACTATATTCGTCCACAGAAAATTGAAGGTAAGACAGTAAATGAATTTATGGACATTGCTCTTGTAGGTACAAAATGGAAGCGTGGTAAAACGGAGTACGCTGGATTTCATTCTATGACTATTGACGAATTTATAGATCCATTGAGTTTCTTAAAAAAGATCGCTTCCCTATTTGAACTAGAAATTATATACCAGGTTGAAGTGGTTGGTTCTCAAATTACAGGTTGGTATGTAGATATGGTAAAAAAAAGAGGAAGAGAAACAGGTAAGGAAGTCTCGTTAGGTAAAGATTTAGTTGGAATTAAACGTATTGAAAATTCGCAAAACATTTGTACAGCTTTAATTGGCTTTATCAAAAAAGAAGGTGGAGAAGTTCTCACTATCACAGATATAAACAAAGGTATGCCATATATTGTGGATAGCGATGCTTTTCAACGTTGGAATGAAAAAGGTAAACATAAATTTGGATTTTACACTCCAGAAACAGAAGAAGATATAACACCAGAACGATTGTTGACTCTTATGAAAACAGAGTTAGCAAAACGTGTGAATACTTCTGTTTCTTATGAAGTAAATGCACAAAGTATTGGTCGGGTATTCGGACTAGCTCATGAGCTTATTAATGAAGGCGATACAATCAAAATTAAAGATACAGGTTTTACGCCTAAATTATATCTTGAAGCACGCGTTATCGCGGGTGATGAATCTTTTACCGACCCTACACAAGATAAGTATGTATTTGGTGACTATCGGGAGATTATTGATCCTAATGAAGAATTGCGTAAGCTTTACAATAAAATTCTTGCTTCTTTAGGAAATAAAGCCAATAAGGAATTATTAGAACAACTAGAAAAGTTATCTGAAGAAGCAAAGAAAGAATCTCAACAAGCTGTTAAAGAGTCACAAGCCGCTAAGGATATATCAGAGCAATTAAAAGAGAACATAGAAAATAACATGGTGGATATTATCGAAGCTAAAAATCCACCAACAACAGGTCTTAAACCAAACAAAACATTATGGCGTGATGTTAGTAATGGCAAGCCTGGTATTTTAAAAATATGGACAGGTACAGAGTGGGAATCAGTTGTTCCAGATGTGGAAGAAGTAAAGAATGAACTTGAACGTACTAACGACTCGTTACGTTCTAAAATCAGTGAGATTCAAATGAAAGATTATGTAGGAGCACTTGGTAGTACAAATCAATTTTTCAACACAGAGTTTAAGAAAAAAACAGTTGATGCTAATGGTAATGTAACAAATGAGGTTGCTAGTACCGATAAGTGGACAATAACAGGAGTTGTGTCAGGTGCTACAGTTACACCAGTAACAGACAGACGCCACGACGGTTATAACTCAGTAAGAATTGTAAATACAGGGATTGCAACAAATAGTTTGACTGGTATTATTCAAAGTGTTGGAGCGTCACAAAATAGTGGTGACTACGTGTTGTCTGCATGGGTTTATGTAGTAGATAAAAGCTTATTAGACCAAGGAGCGTGCGTTAAGCTTCAATTCTTTAATGGCTCAACCGCATTGGGTTACGCGCAAACTGAAATAAAAGATTTGTTAGTTGACGGATCATGGGTGTTAGTTAGCGTAACAATTAAAGCCCCTGATGTTGCTATAACACGTTTACAAGGTGATATATTTGTACGTCGTAACGGTAAAGTGTGGATATCTCAACCACAGCTACAGCAAGGGAAAGAAGCTTCTGTATACATGCCAAATCCGAAAGACATTACCAACTATAAAGAATTGGTGGACCTGGTCGCCGATAAGATGGCTAAGAGTGAGTTCGATACTGCAACAAAAAATATGTGGACACAAATCAATCAGAATACAGGAGAAATAGACCTACGAGCGAAGGCGACAGAAGTTTATTCGAAAAAGGATGCTGATAACACATTCGCTTATGTAGTCGATATGGAAGCGGCTATTAATTTAACAAACCAAAATATTAACTCTAGAGTTAAAAAAGGCGATGTTATATCCCAAATTAATCAATCGGCAGAAGAAATTCTAATCCAGGCAGGTAGAATTAATTTAAAGGGTTACGTAACAGCCGAACATATCAAAGGACAAGTTTTAGAAGGAGTGACTTTAAAGACTACGGGGGGTTCCGAACAAAGATATATACAAATTAATAAACAAAACATACGTCTATATGATAAAAATGAAATACGTGGATTTTTAGGTTTTTATGATAGATCAACAGACGGAGGACTCCAGCCAACTTTTATTTTAGGGCGAGACAGTGCGCAAGGGTCAATGAACGGTTCATTTGCACTTACACAAGTAACTCCAAGGGTAAATGGAGTAGAGGATTTCGACACATCATATGCAACTCTAGGTATGGTTGCATACTATAACCCTACTACAAATGAATTTTCTAGAAGTTCACAAATTACATTCTATCGTGATGGCGGACATATGAATATAAGTGCTGATGGAAGGCTTAATTTACAGTCTAAAAATGATGTTTATATAGGAACAGAAGGTCTTGCTGGAACTTATGGTGGTCGTGTGTATGTAAGTGCGGCTAGTTACGCATGGGTAAAGGCTAACAAAGAAGTATATATCGAATCTGGTAACGGGAACTGGATTTTTTCAAAAACTAACAAACCTAATGACCAAAATGCACCCCGTATAAAAGACGATGATATGAATGCTGATTTTAGGCTTGCTTATGTTCTAATGAGGTCTTCTCACGTTTCTGGGTATCAAGGTTTGCTTCAAATTAAGAACATTGATGGTAGCGAGTTTAGGGATGTAGAATGTAGGAATCTAACTGTTAACGGGAATTTTTACAATAAATCTACTGAAGAAATTAAAGCAAATATAAGAGATTTATCATTTGATCCTTTAGAAAAAATTATGTCTTTGCAAACGAAGAGTTATAACTTAAAAACTGACGTAGAAAAACTGTATCAGATGAGAGAAGAAAAAGAAGAAGGAGCACCACCGTTAACAACAAACGAAATCCCACTGCACTATGGCTTTAAAGCCGAAGATACAGACGAGGTTTTCAAATCAGAAGATGGCAAAGCAATTAATTTATACGGTACATTATCTATTACTGTTGCAGCTATGCAAAAGATGGAGAACAAATATAAATCAGAAATGGAACAAATGAACAACAAAATAGAAGCATTAGAAACGTTAGTCCAAAAATTAATAAATGAGAAATGAGAGCGGCAAATATAAGCTGGTCTTTTTTATTTTGCATAAAGGAGTGATTTTATGACATTCAAAACACGTGAAATTACAGTAGATTTAGTAAATGATGTATCTATACCAAATATCCGATTTTCACAAGGTGACGAGAATTCAGCTAAATTAATATTAAATTTAACAAATCAAGGACAGGAATTAGATTTAAGCAAGGCAAAAGCGGTTCGTATTACATTTAAAAAACCAGATGGAAAGACGGTGTTTCAAGAAGATTGTCAGCCTATTAATGCAATGAAGGGCAAGTACCAAATTATTTTAAAAACACAAACATTAGCAGCAGCAGGAAATGTTTTAGGACAGGTTCGTATTATAGAACCCGATGGGAAGCTAGATGCAGAACCGTTTGGATTTTATGTTAAAAAATCATTCTCTGGTGATGAAGCGATTGAATCTACAGATCAATTTCCGATTATCGAACAAGCTATTGCAGCAGGAAAAAAACTTGAGGGCAAAGATATTGACGGAATCATTGCAGCAGGTGCGAAGGCTGATACAGCAATTGACCAAATTGGGATTTTATCTGGAAATGTTGTTGAGGCTAAGGATCGACTGAATATTGGTGTTGCTAAGAAAACAAATCGAAGACCGCTTATTTCTTTTATTGATGATGATGGGAACATAAAAGTTTACACATTGTTGTACGAACTAATGAAAGAATTGAAATTTAAACTGACATCTTGTGTAATAACTGGAACCGTTGGTACTAGTCAAAATCAGGTGACTGAAGCACAATTAAAAGAAATGCACGATTCTGGATTGCTTGAAATAACTTCACATACACATGATCATGCGTATCTAACGAAATTGTCAGAGACTGAAAGATATAATAATTTAAAACAAAGTAAAAAATGGCTCAGAGCTAGAGGGTATGCAGATGATATTTTAGTATACCCTTACGGTGACATGAATGAAGCTGTTAGAAATACATCACAGAAACTATTTAGAGCTGCTGTAAATATCGATGATACCACTCATAAAATTAATTATCCTGCATTAAAAACGTTCGCATTAGATAGAGTATACGTGGATTATGGGATTGATTTAGCAAAACAAAAGATAGATGAAGCAATTGCGAATAACGGTTGGGTTATTTTCGGAATGCATTGTCATTATCCAGACTTTGATATTAACGTTGTTAGACAAATTGTCGAGTATGCAAGATTAAAAGGTGTTGAGATTGTTAGTGTTACTGAAGGCTTAAACGCTATGGGTAATATCGTTGAAATTGGCGATAGTTATGAAAAAGGAAAGCCGAATACTTTTGTTATCGATTGTGATGGAGTTACTTATGGTAACGATAGTCCTCAAGTCGTGTATCGCAGCGGAATCACCAATAATAGCGTTCCAACTGATTTTCCTATCAATAAATCGACAATAACAACAATCGGGACAACAAACACCGCAGGATTTCCTACTGGATCAGGTGGAGTCGTTATAACACATTTGTATGGTACTGAAAAAAGTTTTCCTTGGACATATCAAGAATGGTATCCAATTGCATCAAACGACAAGTATATTCGTTATTGGGATAGACACACCACAGCATGGAGCGCTTGGAAAAACGCATCGATTAAATTCAATACATCCGGCACGAATGCGTACACTAATTCATCATTAATTACAGACTTCCCAGCAGGAGAAGTAACGGTAACAATTATTAATGCAACAGGGTCGAATGGATTCCCAAACAACAAATCAGGAACTTTAACTACTTACAGATTCAGTGATGCTTGGGCACGTCAAGAATATAAAGTTCATCAAAGTAATGACGTGTACCAAAGATATATTAATAGTAGTGGTGTATGGTCTGCTTGGGAATTGATTAATCGTATGGAGTATTTAGGTATCGATGCATTAACTGTAAATACTTTAATGAGCGACAATGTAATACCAAGCGGAAAGGTTTCCTACACTCAAATCGGTTCAAGTGGTACAACAGGATTCCCTGTAGAGTTTGGTGGGATGTTATTCACAAATAAATTATATCCTAGTTCTGGTTATCAAGAATTTACACCTAATGCTTCTCAAACGACAAAGTATATCAGACGATGGAATGGTAGTGCATGGACAGAATGGTTAAGAGTAGGTGGAGGTACAGGAACGACAGCTCAAAGACCAAATAGTGCTTATGTCGGCTACATGTATTTCGATACAACTTTAGGTAAAGCAATATGGCTTAAAACTACCCCGAGTACTTGGGTAGACGCTTCTGGAACTACTGTTTAAAACTGAACAAAATACGGCTTTTATAGATTAAGAGGGGCACATAATGTGTTTCTCTTTTTATTTTGAAAGGGGATGAGAACAGTGGAAGATGCAATTTTCAATTCAGTCATTCAGCAAGGAGCATTCGCAGGGTTATTTGTGTGGATGCTTTTTACTACGCAAAAAAAGAATGAACAGCGTGAAGTACAGTACCAAGCAGTCATTCAAAAGAACCAAGAGGTTATTGAAGAGCAAGCAAAAGCCTTTGGATCTATTTCTAAAGATGTAACAGAAATCAAACAAAAACTATTTGAAGGAGATGTTCAGTAATGGAAATCAAAAAAATGTTAGTACCAGAAAGTCGTTATTCAGTTTTATGCCCGAATGCAATGAACCCAACGGAAATTACCTTCCATAATACTTATAATGATGCTACAGCATTAAACGAACGTAACAATGTTGCTAATAATAGTACAGGCACTTCGTTCCATATAGTAGTAGATGATAAAGAGGCTATTCAGTTACTTCCGTTTAATAAAAACGGTTGGCATGCAGGTGACGGCAATGGACCAGGTAATCGCCATAGTATCGGGGTAGAGATTTGCTATTCTATGTCCGGTGGAGAAAGATATCGTAAAGCTGAATTGAATGCAATTCAAGTAATTCGTCAGTTAATGGATATGTTCAATATTCCAATTTCTAAAGTTAAAACACACCAAGAAAGAAACGGAAAGTATTGTCCTCATAGAATGATTAATGAAGGGCGTGTACAATGGTTTAAACAACAATTAGTTTCTGGTTCTGGTGAAACAGTTCAAGTTCCGGAAACGCCACAGATTCCACAACCATCAATTACAAGTGGGACAGGTATTGTTTATATTACTGGTAAAAACGTGAATTTACGTAAAGGGCCAGGTACTCAATATGATTCAATTAGAAAGTTAAATGCACCTGAAAATTATAAAGTATGGGGACGTTCTGGCGGATGGCTTAATTTAGGTGGCGATCAGTGGGTTTACGAAAACTCAGAATGGTTATGTTTCGAAGCGGATGGACAATCATCCACAACTTCGCGCCCTTCAAATGATGGTGTAGGGGTAGTTACCGTTACAGCGGATGTATTACGGGTTCGTACTGGTCCAGGAACAAATCACGGTATTGTAAAAAATGTGTGCCAAGGCGAAAAGTATCAATCATGGGGATATAAAGATGGTTGGTGGTGACCAATGGGTTTCAGGTGAATATATAAAATTTGGAAAGTAAAACATACTATAAGCAAATGAAGCCTATGTGTATGTGAAGTGAAAACAAAACAGCGCACTCTGGACTAGGGAGTACGCTGTTTTGCGGTTGGAAACATCATATGTCAAAGAAAACGAATGTACACTTTTAGTGTATGTAACCAAATTTCAAATATGACACTTAACATAAAAATAGGAATTAGCGTAAGTACATATTTATATTTAGGTTGAAATAACCCTAAGGGTAGACATACTATGTAACTGCAAATGAAACCTATGTGTATGTGAAATAAAAATAAGAGCCATCAAATGATGGCTTTTTTTATTTCTATAAATTTACTTTTGGAGAATAATTTAGAATATAAATTCGGAGGTGTTTTGATTTTACAGGTCCGTTATTTAAAGCTCATTATAAAGTACGCTAAGTCATATCCTACTTTTATTAAGCCTGCACCTACAATGAGAGATAAGGGGTATTTAATGAATGGATTTCTTAAGAAATTTTTCATAGTATTCAATTTGAAACTCTCCAATCTATTGAGATTTTAACAGGAAATATAATTTTCATAGTAATTGTGAGTTTTAATTAGATTTGATTGAAGTATGTATGCTTATTAAATTGAATTCAACAGGTAAATATATACAACGGTAAATTAAGGAAACATAAATCATTGTAAATGCTTGATTTTACAATGATTCGTACGTTGCTTTATTTGAAATTACCTTTGTCTGTGGACTTTTTTGAGGTTTTAATTTTTGTGCGTACATGGTAATTTTGATTTGTCTCCTGTTGTACAATTTTTAAATATCAAAATAAGCGAGGTATTGGATAATGAATATATTAATAATTAATGGTTATCAAGAACATGAATTTAGCAAAGGTGAATTGAATTTTTCATTAGTCAACGTATACTTAAATCATTTAAGACATAAGCATAATATTCAATTAAGTAGTATTATGAATTACAATATTATGGAGGAAAGAAATAAATTTTTATGGGCAGATCTGATTATTTATCAATTCCCTATTTATTGGTTCTCTGTACCAGGTAAACTAAAGTTATATATGGATGAAGTATTTGAATATAATCAATTTTATAGTTTTGCGGATAAATATGGTGCTGGTGGGTTAATGAAAGGGAAAAGCTACATTTTATCTACAACTTGGAATGCACCTAAGCATGCATTTAAAACAGAGGGAGAATTTTTTAGCAATAAAGATGTAGACGATGTACTTCTTCCAATCCATAAAACGATGCAATTCTGTGGATTTACTAAACGTAAGTCAATTTCATTCCATAATGTAGTTAAAGATCCTCAGTATAAAGAGTTTGAAAATCAATTAATTGAATACATTAAGGTGGAATTATAATGTTGTGTGTTATTAATTTGAAAAGCAAAATGGATATCGACGTACAAGAAAAGTTTTGTGAACAAGTTCCGGCATATGGATCCAAACATACCATCTTGATTGCCCCTACTTTACCTATCAAAAATAACAAGGGTTCAGCTGAAATTATAAGTCAAAATATCTCTATAAAAAAAGAATAGTAGGAGAAATTTCTCCTAATGTTTTAAAAAAATTAGGGATAAACTATACAATGGTGGGTCATTTAGAAAGACGTAAAGCATTGAATGAGGATATTTCCATTATAAAGCAAAGATTAGAAAATGCTTTGGATCATAATATTGTTCCTATACTTTGTATTGGTATTACCAATAACCCTAAGGAAATTGTTGAGGAATTGAACAGTATCCTTAAGGACGTATTTCTAGAAAATAAAAAGGTAATTATTGCATATGAATATATAGAATCTACAATTAAAGGCACTAAATGTTACAATGAGTATGAAATTATGTGTATTTTTAAAGAAATTAAGCGATGTATGAATGAGTTAAAACATCATAACTTTAATTTTGAATATCAATGTCTGTTTGGTGGCTGTGTTGGATTAGAAGAAGCTCAAATGGCTAAAAACATAGGGTTCGATGGTATTTTAATAGGAGATCGATATTCTTATTTTGATCCTATTAATGAAATGATAAAGGTGTGGGGTAATGAGCAACTACCGGAAAGATATAATTACTCATAAAGTAAAAGTAAGTAATAATATAAAGAAGTGTATAGATGAACTTTATATACGACAATTGTATCATGATAACGATAAGATAACGAATGATATCATTTTTTATTCATATGATCAATACAATGACGATTTAAGAAAAAAGGATTTTCATTCAAAAGAATATAAGGAACTTTTAAATACTAAATTGTGTCAAGCTATTGAAATTCATTCGCAAAACCGACACCATTTTAATGCAGTACAATGCAAAACTGATTTTTCAATAGATTTAATTGATGTATTGGAATTAATTTGTGATGTAAAGGCTGCAATTGAACGTGATGTGACATTAACTCAAGAAGAGAGTGTTGAACTTTTACAAAATGCTTTAATTGATATCAGAAATTTGCCAAGTGTTAATGACTTAATCAGTAATACAATTAACAATTTATTTAGTGCGATAGGAGATTACAAATGCAAAAAGTAGCTTTAGTTACAGGTGGATCAAAAGGGATTGGTTCAAGTGTTGTTGAAAAATTAGCGGAAGATGGATATTTGGTTGTTTTACATTATTTTCAGAGCGAAGGACCAGCGATGTCACTACAAAAAGATATAAATGCTCTTAACTATACAGGAAATGTAGTTTGCATGAAAGCTAATTTATGTGATGAACTAGAAGTTATCGAACTTATAAGCAATATTATTGAAAAATATAAAAGATTAGATATACTAGTGAATAATGCTGGCATAACTAAAGATAATTTGATTGTAAGAATGAACAAATCGGATTTTGATTTGGTTATTAACACCAATTTAACGAGTGTCTTTATAACGTCCAAATTAGCGGCGAAAGTGATGATTAAACAGAGGCAGGGTAAAATTATAAATATTAGTTCTGTTTCAGGATTATCAGGAAATGCAGGACAAACCAATTATTCAGCTTCAAAGGCTGGTATGATCGGTTTTACTAAGGCATTAGCTAAAGAGTTAGGCAAAAAAAACATTCAGGTAAATGCTGTTGCTCCAGGTTTCATTGTTAGTGATATGACAGATAGTTTACCAGAAAATATTCGTAAAGAATACTTAAAGCGAATACCTTTAAATAGGTTCGGATCCCAAAAAGATGTCGCGGAAATGGTCACCTTTTTGGCATCTACAAAAAGTGATTATATAACAGGACAAGTTTTGACTGTTGATGGCGGATTGAACATGTAAATATAAGGAGATAAAAATTGTGAAAAATATTTTAGTAACAGGTGGAGCTGGATATATAGGTTCCCATACAGTAACAGAATTGATAGATCATGGTTATAATGTAGTTGTTGCAGATGATTTGAGTTCAGGGAGCAAGGCTGCAATTGATTCTAGAGCAAAATTTTATGAATTAGATGTAACCAATCAAGAAGAGTTTTCTCAAATATTTCAAAATGAAACGATTGACGCAGTTTTACATTGTGCAGGTAAAATTATTGTGGGAGAAAGCATGGAAAAACCGTTAGAATATTATGAAGCTAATGTTACAGGCTTAGGGAACGTACTAGAAATATTGGTAAAATATAAGGTTGATAAAATTATGTTTTCATCTACTGCATCCGTATATGGAAATAATTGTTTTGATAGTAAAGCTACTGAAGAAACGTCAGTTGCAGCCATCAATCCTTATGCAGAAACTAAATATGCAGGTGAAAGATTAATCCATTGGACAGCTTTTCGAAATAACATGAGGTATGTTATTTTTAGATACTTCAATGTGGCTGGTGCGTCATTAGATGCTTCAAATGGTTTAAGAGTTAAAAATCCTACACATATTATTCCTAATGCAAATAAAACTATTTTAGGTGAAAATGATGTTTTACAAATTTTTGGTCAAGACTATGATACAGAGGATGGGACATGTATCAGGGATTATATTCACGTTTTAGATTTAGCTAGAGCACATGTTATGGGGATGGATTACCTTTTTGATGGACATCCTTCAGATTTATTTAATATCGGTACAGAAAAAGGCTTTTCAGTTACAGAGATTGCCAAAGCTGTTGAGAAAGTGACTAATACAAAATTGAATTTCATTTATGTCGGCCGACGCGAAGGAGATCCTGCAAGTGTCTTAGCTGATTGTACAAAAGTAAGAAATAAGCTGAGGTGGGAGCCTAAATATACCTTGGATGATATCATTCTTTCAGATTATAACTGGAGAAAAAAATAAAGTTTTTAAAAGAGGCTTGTTTTAAAAACAGGTATTCATCAAATGTACGTTTCGATAAAAACATGTAGCATTATTGGAAGCCACCTTTGCGAAAAACTTCAACATGTAGATATTAATGGTTCCTATATGCACGTGAAGTAAAAAAAATCCGACTCTTATGATATGAGTCGTTTTTTTTTGTATTTCTATGTAATTAGAATTTACTTTTGGACAATGCCTTTAATATTGGATTAATGATTTTACTCAACAAACGAAATCCCCTAAATATCGATCGAACAAACAACCTTCATATAATCGTCCCCTTTAAATTAAGTAAATCATACCAATTTCATACAAAAACTGTAAATGTTAGTTTGTAATTCATTGACAAAACAGAACAATCGTTCTATTATTTATGTACAAACAAACGTTCTTGTGGAGGCTGTCAAATGAATCATTTACTTAACTATTCGTTCAATCAAAAAATACCAATTGAATTAATTTATTTAAACGGTTCAGGAGATTTGTCTCAGAGAACTGTAATTATTAGAAAGATATATGAAGATCGTATATTAGTGTATTGCATGCAAAAGCAACAAGTTAGAACGTTGAAATTAGCTAACATACTATCGGTTGATAAAGTGAGAAATAACTATCAATATGCTTAAAAATACATAATGAGGTGATGCTACATGTCAACAGCAATTCCAAAACCACCAAAGAAGAAAAGTGCTTCAAAAAAAGAACCTAGACCATGTATGGATGAATTCGAACAACAAGAGGCTGCTGAATTGATTCAATTGGCAGTACAAGATGATACAGAATTAGTGTTTACGGTGTATAGAAAATATAAAGAACCAGATATTATCAAAGGGAAAATCGTTAAACTTGAACAACAAATGGGTAGAATTGTAGTGAGTGATGGACCTAATATGATACATAAAGTTCAGTTTATGGATATTTTAAAAATCGAAACGCCTAGTTAATTAAGCTGGGTGTTTTTTTATTTGGTCATAAAATCCCCATCAAAGTAAAACTTGTCCATTAAGTTATTTACAATCCCGTTGAAATAAGCAAATTTGCCCTTATTCATTTTTGTGCCGGCTTTAATTTTCATAACAAATTCTTTAATAGCATTTAAGCCAATAGTAAGCTCTTGTTCTTTAATAAATGCTTTATCACCTGTAGAGAAGTTTGTAACTTTATTGCACTGTCTTACGACCTTCCACAGTTCTTGAATTGTTCTAGATTCACTGTAAAAAGAGCGAACTAAGGAAATAAAACGTTCTGGTACCCAGTGAGCTACGAAATCAGCTTCTTTAATGTTTTCCTCAGGTGTAGTACTATTCTCATTACTATTACGTTTGTTTTTATCTTTTATATTTTGTTTTAAAGAAACAGGGGTTGTTTTAATGGTAGGACACTTTGTAGGACTTTTTGTATCTACCTTGTTGGACACTTCTTCCACAATTGGTTGAATGATAATAGCGTTAGAAGTTTGTAACATATCCTTTGTACGCTTCATTGCTACCTGTTTAATCATCTCTAAATCCACAAGTTTCCTCATTAAACGTTGTACAGTTTTATATGAAACTTCCATTTTTGTAGCTATTCTATTTTTGCATAGGAAACTAACACCTACATATTTGCAGCTGTGGCGTTTTAAAATTTCAAGTAATGCAATTAGTTTAGATTGTACGTCAGTACGTTTAATAGACATACGGATAGCGTCACGGTATGTACGTACAGTTTTATTTAGTTCTTCTACTTCTTTAAACGTAGAAAGGTTGTTATAAGATTCTTCACTTGCTATAACATCGATACGAATTTTCATTATTCGGCTCCTTTGTTAAAACAAAAAAGCAACGTCACCAATGTGGTAAACGTTGCTTAAGAAACCCTTCATGATGTACAATAACTCATGAGAGTATGGCAAGTGTTTACCTGGTTGTGTCAGGTGGACGGTATATAAAGTGTTGGCGCACGATATATACACGCTGTGCTCTTTTGTTGTATTTGTTATTTCCGCCCACATTTCGCCCACAAACTTTTCTTTTGATAACGTTTTTAATCGATAAAGAAAAATTGCAGATGAAATGCAGAGCTTGTTATATGAACGTTTTTAACTTTTTATCGTCTATTATCTGATTGGGGATTAAAATACAGTATTATCATTAGCTCCAGAAATTATTGAGGCAGTAAAGGAAGGGAAAATAAAGCGTTTCTTTGTTATCGCAGGTTGCGATGCCCCAGGAAAAGGCGGAGAATATTATCGTGAATTAGCAACGTCACTTCCGCCAGAAACAGTTATTTTAACAACTTCTTGCGGGAAATTCCGCTTTAATGATGTGGATTACGGTGTGGTACCTGGTACGGAGATTCCGCGTTACATTGATTTAGGGCAATGTAATAATTCCATTTCTACAGTGAAAATAGCGGCCGCTTTAGCAGATGCTTTTCAATGTGAAGTGAATGAATTGCCAGTTAGTATTGTGCTATCATGGTTTGAACAAAAAGCGGTTGCGATTTTACTTGGGCTATTTAGTCTTGGTATTCAAGATATTCGCATCGGTCCAAAGGCTCCTGAATTTATTTCGCCTGGTGTGCTTGATGTATTACAAGAAACATTCGGTTTAAAACTGATTACAACTGCAGCAGAAGACATGGCTATGATGTTATCGTAACAAAAGGATAATCTGTCTTATTAATAAGAAGAGCTAGCCGTATTCATTAACTTCGGTATAGTATAGCGCCCCAAAATAAAAATTCTACATTTTTGTTTTGGGGTATTTTCTTTTCTTAACGGGATAGGTATGTGGCGAAATTTCTTCAAAAAGAAAATCGCCTGTATCTAATAGGTAATAGTTGATTTTAGAAAAATATAAAAAATCAAGTTGACATTTACAGCTACTCAGTCATACAATGTACTTGTAATAGGTGATACTGAGTAGTGTTGTTTCTCAAAATATTTTCAGTAAACTATAGGTAATAGCGGATTTTAGAAAAATTTTGAAAATGAGTTGACATCTACCGCTACTTAGTCATACAATGTAGTTGTAATAAGTAATACTGAATAGTGTGGTTTTACTCAAAAGCTATTCAGTAAAAAATCGCCTTAGTACTCTGTGATACTGAATATAAGTCAGACAGAATAGGGGGTAAAGGAGGATCAGAACATGGAAAATTTAACTGAAATGCTGAAAGGTTCACTGGAAGGGTGTGTGCTGGAAATCATCAGCCGTCGTGAAACGTATGGATATGAGATTACCCGCCACCTGAATGATCTTGGGTTTACCGAAGTCGTGGAAGGGACAGTTTATACCATCCTCGTACGATTAGAAAAGAAAAAGCTTGTGAATATTGAAAAGAAACCATCAGATATGGGACCGCCTCGTAAGTTTTATTCACTAAATGAGGATGGCCGTCAGGAGCTTGAATTGTTTTGGGAAAAATGGGATTTTGTATCTTCAAAAATTAACGTATTGAAGTCAAACTAGCCTCATAATATAAAATGTTCCGGCTCATATTTGAAGAGTTTCTTGTTCTGCTTTATAAAAAAGGAGGAAAATAAGATGTTGGAAATGTTCAAAAAATTAATTGGTGATAAAAAAGAGTACAAAATGATGATGGCACGTGTTGGAGCACTGCCAGAGGACTATCAGTTTGTGTTTAAGAAAATTCAAAACTACATGTGGAATTTCTCAGCGGGTAATGGAATGGATATGCTGCACATACAGTATGAATTAATCGATTTGTTTGAAGCCGGTGCAGCGGAAGGCAGACAAGTGCTTGACATTACTGGGGAGGACGTAGCATCGTTTGCTGACGAACTCGTAGCAAATGCTAAAACGTATGTCTCCAAGTATCGTGAAGATTTGAATGAAAGTATCATGAAGCAATTGAGAAAAAAATAAATGCAATAGATAATACCGACTGATTAGCTGGTTATAAATGTGAATTGCCGCCATCGCTATTCAGTTATATTTTTAAACCGCTACTAAGTAATACAGATTATCAGTGGTACTAAATAGAGGTCGTAAGTATTTTATCTTTGCAAATTATTTTAATAAGGGGGAAAAAGTATGAGCAATGCAGCGATTTCTGTAAAAGGGTTAAAAAAATCTTTTAAAGACAAGGAAGTTTTAAAAGGGGTGGATTTTGAGGTGCAGCGTGGCGAAATCTTCGCGCTGCTGGGCTCAAATGGAGCGGGCAAGACGACGACGGTCAATATCCTTTCGACGCTGATGAAGCAAGATGGTGGTGAAGTAGGTATTTGCGGTTTTGACGTCCAGCATCAACCGGATCATGTCCGTCAAAGCATCAGTCTGACAGGACAGTTCGCAGCTTTAGACGGTATGCTCTCTGGGAGAGAAAACTTGATAATGATCGCCAAGTTGCGTGGAGTTTCTAGTCCCGCTCAAGTTGCCGATAATTTGCTTGCAAGATTTAGTCTGACCGATGCAGCCAACCAGAGGGCAGACCAGTATTCGGGAGGGATGAAGCGCCGGCTTGATATCGCCATGAGCTTGATCGGGACACCAGCAGTCATTTTTCTCGACGAACCAACGACAGGACTTGACCCTGAAGCGCGGATTGAAGTGTGGGATACAGTCAAGGAACTTGCCGGCGGCGGCACAACGATCTTGCTGACGACTCAGTACTTGGAGGAAGCAGAACAACTGGCTGACCGTATTGCTATCTTGCATGGCGGAAAAATTATCACAACTGGTACTCTTGCAGAACTTAAAGAGATGTTCCCACCAGCAAAAGTGGAGTATATCGAGAAGCAGCCGACATTGGAAGAAATTTTCCTTGCGATCATCGGCAAAAAGGAGGAGATGTAAATGAAAAGCAAAACAGGGGTATTACTAGGGCGCTTAATGCGCAACATCATGCGCAGTCCGGATACGATTATTACGGTAGCGATTACACCGATTATGATGATGCTGTTGTTTGTTTATGTATTTGGCGGTGCCATAAAGACAGGAACGGATAACTACGTCAATTATTTATTGCCGGGAATCTTGCTGATGGCTATCGCATCCGGTGTCGCTTACACATCCGTGCGGTTGTTTACGGATGTAAAGAGCGGACTGATGGCACGTTTCATTACGATGCCCATCAAGCGCTCGTCGGTATTATGGGCTCACGTATTAACATCACTTGTTGCTAATGCGCTTACTATCGTGGTGGTTATCCTTGTTGCGCTCTTAATGGGATTCCGTTCCAGCGCTAATATTCTCGATTGGCTTGCGGTAGCTGGAATACTCGGGATGTTTACGCTGGCGCTGACTTGGTTGGCTGTCATTCCCGGGTTGACGGCGAAGTCTATGGAAGGGGCGACAGCCTATTCGTACCCACTAATTTTTCTGCCCTTTATTAGTTCGGCCTTTGTTCCTACTGAAACTATGCCAAAAATTGTTCGTGCATTCGCTGAGAACCAGCCTGTGACTTCAATCGTGAATGCGATTCGTGCCCTCTTATATGAAGGGTCTGTTGGCAACGATATTTGGATTGCACTTGCTTGGTGTGTGGGCATTATGGTTATCGCTTACTTCTTCGCTGTTAAAGCATTTAAACGTCAGTTAGGATAAGTGCACCATCGGTTCGGTTCTCTATGGAAACTAAACTTTCCGGAAAAATATATGTGGGAAAATGGATTTAAATCACATGCTTCTTAGTTATTGCTATAATTATTGGTATTCTTACTGGTTACGCAGTTGGTACGTAAGTAGGTTCAGACGTTGAGAAAAATCAGCCTGAGAGAGTTAAAGGGGAAGAGATAATATTTTGACTGCAATTCTAATCGTCATAAAATCAATGCAATGCACAAAATGTCTCTGTAAAAGAGAAGAAAGGGTCCTGACTAATCAGGATCCTTTTTTAGAGTACTAGTATCAGTATATCTAAGTTACTTACAAACGTTGTGGAGTGTTTGCACCAGAATCAGCTACCGCACTACATCTTGCGGAACATATACAAATTGAACAATTAGATGTACACTCATTACATGCATTTCAATTATTTCTATTACAATCGCAAAAAACTACGCTCCGTTATCCAATTGGAAAAGGGGTAAAGTTTGCTATTATGATGAAAAAATTACTTCCTTGGAGATGGTGGAAGTATATTGTTTTGAGGGAGTTCGCGAAGAAAAAATAGCGCTACTATGCTAAGGTCATTCATGCATTATAGTGCGTTAATTAAATATATGTATATACATAGTTTCTCAGAGTGATGCGATGTCATGTGTGAGCTGTGTAACAACTAGAGGTGAGTAAAGGATGTTAACGTTTTCGTTTGAAATAGACAAGGATATTCCACAGAAGGATGAGCCACGGTATGTTGCTTATGCAAAGGGCTTTATCGAAGGGGATTTAACGATTTGTGTGGGTGACAGAGTATTTTTTCAAAAGTCATGCATGAAGGTCGCAGAGCTGGGCATTTATTTAGGACAGTGGATGGAACAAGTTCAACACGGGCAGAGCGTACATATGAATTATGAAACGAGTGACTGTGATGACGTAATTCTTGGTTTCTTCTATGAAGAGGACAATCAGTGGAGGGTTTCTTCCAGTTGGCAACAATTTGAACTTCAGGAGCGTATATCTACTACAACATTAGTAGAGAGCGTTCAACGCTATTTGTATGGGCTAAATAAGGAACTGCGCGCGATAGAATATCCTGTGACGTTTGATCAGTACTTAAGAGGAGAGCGAATGATGCAGCTTTCTTACAAGCGACTGTGTGATAGTAAAGCGGACACGACGCCAGTAGAGGTTTACAATGGAAGCGAGCAAGTAGGCGTAGTACGGGGCTATTATAAAAATGTGCTGATGAAAGTGCTAGACTTCATTCCGAAAGTTGGTAGTAATATCATTTATGAAATAAAGGATAGTAAGGACAATATTCGCGTTATTGCAAAGGATATAAGTAGGCAGCGTCAAAGAAAGATTTTAGTAACGTACATCGATAATAATGATGCAGAGCATGAAATGATTGTATGTGACGGAAAGTTATTGGATGCAAATTTCTTATTTACCTTTACATATAAGACAGAAGAATATGTTGTTCACAAAACTTCACTTGGGCTTGGAAAGTTATTACGAAAGGGCTATGTAATCGCAGATTGGAATATTCGTCTTGAGGAAGATATGTATTACATCGAGATGAATGTATATGATGGGGATTATATACAAGATGAATACTTACTGTTAGGCGTATTTCATGCGGTTTTGTATGGGTGATAAAGTGAAACTTTAATCAGTGGGAGTCTTACTGCCCACAAATAGCGGGATAAATGAGAAGTACCGGTATTCTTCATGGGAAGGATGCCGGTATTTTTTATATGGTTCCCGTACAAGTGTTTTCTCTATTCCGAATAGTCGATAAATAAACTTCACTTCATTTTGGACAGACTTGTCCAGCAATTAATTCTACAATTTCTTAGGAAGTCAGATTATATTGATGGAACTAGTTACTTTTATACTAAAATAGATAACTACTCATTAGAAACATCTGAAGTCTATAGAGACTTTGCTTTCCCTGTACAAGGAAAGCGAAAAGAAGGACTATGTCCAATTCTTAAAAAGAAATTTGAAGTTACTGATGCAGTAATATTGAAGATTCAACCAGGTTTGGAAAGGGCTGCGAGTGATTCGGACGAATGACTCGCAGCTACCCCAATCATAGATCATGTCTAATGAACCTGTTGAAATTTACACAGGAATACTTGAAACGCAAAGGAGTTTTACAATCGAATCTGTTTTATTCACCCAATTGTGAGGTGTTGTTGAATCTAGGAAAATACAATCATAAGGATTCAAAACATGCTCCTCTTTGTCAATGATGATCGTCAGTTTTCCTTCTAGAATGTATAGAAATTCTTGCCCCGAATGTGAATAAGATTCCTCTCTTTGAGCACCTGGGTTAAGCAAAACTAAAATGGGATTAAATAGTGGATTTTCAATGTTGCCCGCTAAATCTCTATAAAAAAATTGGTTATGTAGAGTGTTCGTCTTACTAATGATGTTTCTCATAACTGTTGGTGTTGTCTGCTTTTCGGACTCTGAAAAAAAGTAGCTCGGATTGACACCGAGTGCTTCAGAAATTTTTTTCAATGATTCGAGTGTTATGGATGATTTTGATCGTTCGACTTGCGATAAAAAGCTGATTGAAAGATTCGTCTGATCAGCAATTTGTTTTAATGTTAACTTACGCTCTTTTCTCAAACTCTTTATTTTTACTCCAATTAAATCGTTCACTTTTATCCACTCCCGCTACTGACATTAATCATGATTACTATTCTAGGAAAATTTATTTAGTAAGGTGCTGGATGTAACCTCATGATGAAAATAAAAAAGTTAGTTAAGATATTTTTGAATAAATGTATGTTAATGGTTAGTTTATAGATTGTTGAACTGATTAGCTATGTGAAAACCCCTTAAAACTAGGTTTGGTACTTCTGTCCAAATCCTAAATACAAGGAGCACACGTTCATAAGAATAACACAATAGCTCTAATTAAAGAACGATAACAAGAAATCGATGTGCCAAAATTCACTTTAAAATGAAGTGCCACTTAAATAGTAAGTGATACTAGCTCAAAAAAGAAGAATATCTTCAAAAATATTCTGAAAATTCCATTTACAATAAAAAATCGGTGTGTTATTATCGTAAATAATTGAAGTATCACTTCAAAAATGATTTCTGATTGAAGTAATCTATTACTAAAAAGAATAAACACTTGAGGAGAATGAAGATGAATTTTCATGGTATTTTAGTTCCGTTGGTTACCCCGTTTAAAAACGATAAAAGTTTAGATGTAGATACTTTAAAGAAACTGACTAACACGTTTATTGATAAAGGTGTTACTGGTTTAGTAGTGTGTGGAACGACTGGCGAATATTACGCCTTAAACGAAGCTGAACGTGAAAACGTTTTAAAAACTGTGGCAGAAGTGGCTAAAGGACGCGTAACTTTAATTGCAGGTATCAATGATTTATCAACCGAAGGAGCGGTTAACCGTGCCAAACAAGCGAAAGAATTGGGTTATGAAGGCTTAATGTTATCACCAACTCCTTATAGCCTGCCTGATCAAACGGGTGTGATTGCCCATTACGAAACTGTAGCATCAGCAACCGATTTACCGATTATCATGTACAATTTTCCTGCTCGCATTGGCATTGAAATTGAGCATGACACTGTGGTGCATCTGTCGAAAAATCTGAATATCGTCGCTATTAAAGAGAGTAGTGGTGACTTTAGTCGTGCTTTACGCTTGCTACAAACCCCATTTGAGAATTTTGAAGTGATTTGTGGCTGTGATGATCAAGCTGTAGACTTTTTCTTCTGGGGTGCGAAAAGCTGGATTGCTGGTGCAGGGAATGTGTTCCCAGAAGAGCAAGTTGCCATGTTTAATGCTGCGCAATCTGGTGACTGGGACAAGGCTCGACAAATTATGCGCGAAGTCTACCCTGCTATTCATTCAATGGAATCTGGAAACTATAACCAAAAAGCCAAACTAGGCTGCCTGAAAGGTGAGATCAACGTTGGCGCGGTACGACTTCCATTATCTGATTTATCAGAAGAGGAAAAGGTGGAATTCTTAGCTTTCTTTAATAAATAATCTGGAGGAGAGACAAATGACTGTATCAAGAGAACAAATTTTTGCCCTTGCTAAAGAAGGAAAGCTATGGGCCGGCAACTTAATTGATGGTTTTAAGAGTGCTGCCGACAAATTAGAAAATCGCACTCCCATCGATAACAGCTTCATTGGCTATATTGCTGATGGAGATGAGCGGGATGTGGATGCGGCTGTTAAAGTGGCGAGGGAGACATTTGAAGAAGGGATTTGGAGTCAATTATCCCCTAATGAGCGTAAGAAAGTGATGATTCGCTGGGCGCAATTGCTCGAAGAACATAGCGAAGAACTGGCTGCCTTAGATTGTATAGATGCTGGAAAACCGATTACTGAATGTTTAAATACTGACATGCCAGCAACGATCGATACGTTTTATTGGTACGCTGAAGCGATTGATAAACTCTTTGGCAAAGTCGCTCCTACGGGTAAAGATGCTTTGGGCTTGATTGTTACTGAACCGATTGGCGTTGTTGGTGCGGTATTACCTTGGAACTTTCCCGCGCAAATGTTTGCTTGGAAAGTGGCACCTGCATTAGCTGCAGGGAATTCTGTCATTGTGAAACCGGCGGAATTAACTTCACTCAGTGCTTACCGTATGATTGAACTTGCTTATGAAGCGGGTGTTCCAAGAGGCGCTTTAAGCTTAGTATGTGGTTTAGGCGAAAAAGTAGGCGAACCATTAGGGCGACACATGGATGTGGACATTGTATCATTTACTGGTTCAACGGAAGTCGGCAGGTATTTCTTAAAATATTCAGCAGAAAGTAACCTCAAAGAAATTGTCTTAGAGTGTGGTGGTAAAAGCCCACAAGTCGTGTTTGAAGATGCTGACTTGGATGCGGCTGTTCCGCATATTTTATCAGCTGCCTTTTGGAATATGAGTGAAAACTGTAGTTGTGGTTCCCGTTTGATCGTGCATGAATCTGTCAAAGAGGAATTGTTAGAAAAATTAAAGTCTGGCTTGACAAACTGGAAATTGGGTAACCCGATGGATGAGTCAGTTGCCATTGGCCCCATGATTGAAGAAGCACACTTTAATAAAGTGAAATCGTTTTTGGATATTACGCTTCAAGAAGGGGGTAGCTTAGTCGCTGGAGGGAACATTCACAGTGATGTGGGTAGTGGCTGGTACATAGAACCAACTATTTTTGAAAATGTAACCGCTGACATGACCTTGTTCCAAAATGAAGTATTTGGTCCGATTTTAGCGGTTAGTACGTTCGAAACGGAAGAAGAAGCAATTGAACTTGCCAATAACAGCTCTTATGGGTTAGCTGCTTCTTTTTATAGCCAAAATGTACAGCGGACGATGCGCGTGGCACGTGCCATTAAAGCCGGTACCGTTTCTGTGAATGGTTTTAGTGAAGGCGATATCACTACTCCATTTGATGGCTTTAAACAATCTGGCTTTGGTGGCAAAGACAATGGATTAGAAGCTTTTGAACAATATGTGCGGACAAAAGTAATTTGGTACGTTCATTCATAATAATATGAATCTGCTTTTTTGGGGGAGTAAACATGGGGAAAACAGATAATAAGCAGTTAAAAAAAGTTGTTGTTGCATCGATGATTGGATCTGTGGCTGAATGGTATGAATTTTTCTTATATGGTACCGCTTCGGCTCTCGTTTTTGGAGAATTATTTTTCCAACAAACGGGAAGTGCTATTGACGGCATCCTGGCTGCATTTGCTCTCTATGCGGTAGGTTTTATAGCTAGACCTATTGGCGGACTTGTTTTTGGTCATTATGGTGATAAATTTGGGCGTAAAAATTTATTACAGATTAGTTTAATTATCGTTGGAATAACGACTTTCTTAATGGGATGTATTCCGACATTCGGTAGTATTGGATATTGGGCTCCGATCTTACTCGTTACTTTACGTTTAATTCAAGGATTTGCTTTCGGCGGAGAATGGGGTGGAGCTGTTATTTTAGTATCTGAGCACAGCCCTAGTGATAGACGTGGGTATTGGGCAAGCTGGCCCCAGGCAGGCGTGCCATTAGGAAATTTAATAGCAACAATTATCCTTTTACTTTTATCTAAAAATTTAAGCCCAGAGCAATTTATGGACTGGGGTTGGCGTGTAGCATTTTGGTTCTCTGCTGTTGTCGTCCTAATTGGTCTTTGGATTCGTAAAAGTGTAGACGATGCCCCTATTTTCAAAGAGTCACAAGAAAAACAAGCTCAATTAGAAAAACAACAATTAGGTGTTATAGAAGTGCTTAAAGACCATAAAAAAGCGATTATTGCTGGTATTGGAGCTCGTTTTGCAGAAAACATCTTATACTATATAGTTGTCACTTTCTCCATTAGTTATTTAAAACTTGTTGTCGATAAAGATACTTCACAAATTTTATTATTAATGTTTGGTGCTCATGCAATTCACTTTTTCCTCATCCCCTTAATGGGACACTTAAGTGATGTGTGGGGACGGAAGCCAATCTATATGACAGGAGCCGTTTTAACTGCATTTTGGGGATTTATCGGGTTTCCAATGATGGATACAGGAAATGATTGGTTAATTATGACTGCCATTACTATTGGTTTATTCATACAATCGATGACGTATGCACCATACTCCGCATTAATGACAGAGTTATTTCCAACGCACATCAGATATACAGCTTTGTCTTTATGTTATCAAGTAGCACCAATTTTGGCAGGGTCATTGGCACCATTAATTTCATTAAGTCTCCTAAATAAATTTAATAGCTCCATCCCAATTTCAATTTATTTAGTCATCTCAAGTATTATTTCAATTTCATGTATAATGCTAGTAAAAGAAACAAAAGGTAAATCACTCACGTTTAAGAAAGCACAGTAAGTATTTTCGTAAGCCATATACAATCGCTTTAAAACGGTTGATTTTAAAATAAAGATTGATAAGAATGGCCTCTTAGGACAGCATGTCTCTAAGAGGCCATTTTTTATCTTTCTGATATTCCAGGAGGTGTATTATCTGTTAGCGTCAAACTTCCTCCAACTACTGTGGGTTTAAAATAAGATTCGATAATTTATAAATCAGTCTAATCATTAATAATAAAGATTGATAATTTGTAAAAAGTTTAATCGAAAGATCTATTTTGTAGAGTATTTCTTTGTTCAACAATTGGGGCAACTCGACAAGTATTGTTATAAACGCATTTAGCATGAAAGACGAGAGATTATGCGAGAAAAATCTTAAGAGGCTTTGATGAAAGAAGTGGTTCCGTTGCAAAGTTCTGAACAGCATAAACCCGTTTACAAAATACGTTTATAGTTTAAGGGGAACAACCACATCGCTATCAAGCTAACAAAATAAAATCCCCCCTAAAATGAAAAATGTGCTATTCTTTCTGTTTCCTCATAGAAAAGGGTGACGTTTTTGTATGCCTATTTCCATAGGTGGGCTATATATTTATTACACAATACGACAGTATACTATCTTTTTCTAAACATGAAATTATGCATATTTAGAAAAAAACTACACTTAATAAATATTACATATAGTAAATGGAAACTTATGGTGTTATCCTTTTGAAAGGCGTAACATGTCAATCATTTTAGAAGATGTAGAGGCTCCTTGAAAAAAGAAGTTCTTTTTTTCTGAAAAATGTATATTAATTCGACGTTAGTAATAAATATTCATTTAGATGATTTTATGTTTTCTTAATTTATTCCTTTATATCTACAGTGATTATTTATTATAACAGTTTTTACATCTAAAATAAGATGTTTCAGCAAAGGGGAATATAACTATCTTTATAATGAGTTCCCAATATAATTAACGTGTTAACAAAAATGATATCTGTATTATTTTCCCCTTTTTGCTAACTAATACAGCTTCAAAAAATAGACACAACTGCTATATACTAATTGTAATTTATTATCTATTCATAATTCTGTTTATTCTGTCTTTCTAAAAATAAAAAAATATTAGACTCGCAAATATAAACGTTATAATGAGGGCGTCGAGAGGTAATCGGTTACCTACGGAGAAAATATCAAACATTTTAAAGTTGGACAGACTGAAACGATTAATTGCAGAAAGGTGTGTGACCAGAAGGGGAATTTCTTCAAGATAGTTTAGTAGCAGCGGACATCGTATTAGCTGGTGTACACAATATCATCAATGTTGACGAAGTATAGGGTTGGAGGATAAATACCTCGCAAACAGGTTTAGGTGGAATCGTTTACAATGTGGTGCACCTAGTAAGTGATTCATTTTTTAAGAATGGTCTATATTCTTAAGCCTAAAAAGAGACGTAAGAATAGGATACAAGGGGGATTTATTATATGAATGGGAATACTGCAAAAAAAATAGAATTTCAAGCTGAAAATACTGCAGTGAAAAATGAGAATTATCTAGATCCTAAAAAGTGGCATAAACAAGATACTACCTGGGCATTGAGCCTTTTTGGAACAGCAATTGGAGCAGGAGTACTCTTTTTACCTATTAATGCAGGTTCAGGTGGTTTATTATCATTACTGTTAATTACCATACTTGCATTTCCTGTTATGTATTATTCACATAGGGCACTTGCTAAAATGATATACGCTTCTAATTCTGCTGATGAGGGGATTACAGGTACAATAAGAGAGTATTTCGGAAATAAGGCAAGTATAATTTTTAACATAGTATATTTCGTTTCAATTTATACGATCGTGCTGATGTATTCGGTTGCACTTACAAATACTGCGAGTAGTTTTATCGTGCATCAATTGCACATGCCGGAGCCCCCAAGGGCCATTTTATCTCTTGTATTAGTGCTCGGCCTTATAGCTATACTAAATTTTGGTCAAGATATTACTGTGAAAATCATGAGTATGCTAGTGTATCCTTTCATAGCTTCTCTACTTTTTATCGCAATATCTTTAATTCCACAGTGGAATACGTCAATGCTTAGCTTTTCAAGTGTTTCTACTACTTCAACAGGAACAGGATATTTGGGAACGATATTGATGATACTGCCAATCATAGTATTCTCATTTAATCATTCACCTATGATTTCATCATTTGTTGTGAAACAGAGAGCTACGTATGGAATAGACGCTACTGATGCCAAGTGTGCTCAAATACAAAAAGTTTGTTATATCATGACATTCGCTGTTGTTATGTTCTTTGTTTGGAGCAGTACTTTAAGTTTGACTCCAGATGATCTTAAGGTGGCAAAAGAACAGAACTTGTCAATCCTATCATATCTTGCTAATGAGCTTAATTCGCCTGTAATCACTATTGCAGCTCCTATCATTGCGTTTGTGGCTATTACAAAGTCTTTCCTTGGCCATTATATAGGAGCGTATGAGGTAATGCGTGACATGATTATCAAGTCCGGTAAAAAACGTGGGAAAGATATAGGAGAAAAAACAGTTAAGACAATGATTCTTACTTTTGTCGTATTAACATGCTGGTATGTAGCTTATGCAAACCCAAGTATTCTTGGAATCATTGATGCCCTTAGCGGTCCGTTAGTGGCTGCTATCTTGTGTCTATTACCAATGTATGCGATTCGTAAAGTACCAGTACTAGCTAAATACAGAGGGAAAATGAGCAATGTATTTGTCATTGTTATAGGTATACTTACTGTCTTAGCAAGTATTAAGTCATTATTCTAATTCACTATTGTTGGTTTTAGTTCAAAAATAGTGGAATATGAAAAAAGAATGAAAGATCTTATGGATAAGATAAATCCACACTCGAATTTTAACGAAGATTAAACTCTAATATAAAAAGACATGAACAAAGATTAGTTCATGTCTTTTTTGTGTTGGCTTTATTCCTAGAAGAGCGTTTAAAGCGGCGGTAGCAAATAAAATATTTTTACTAGATGTTTGAAATTAGGGGCAACGGGCATCTAGTCAAACTCAATATTATTTTGGGTTTAACTGATCACTGCTTATGGGCAATATAAGCATAATCTCTCTTGTAAAATTTCTAAGGCTTCTTCGGGCATTTCTCTGACCTTGATATCCCCACCTAGGAAAAGTAGCCAATTTATTATTTCTGTCAATTCATCGAGATTGTTAACATTGATAAAAGTCTTTAGAATGGCTGTGGATTGGTAAGGATCTGTATAGGAAATTGAAACTTTTAAAGGATGATATTTTTTGAACTGGGCAATCGCTTTTGGACCAAGTTCAATTACAAGGTTAATTGCTTCGTCCCTCTTACTTAGTTTTTCTAAAATCTTTTTCTTACTTAATCTTTGTTTCGGTTTGTAGGGTTCGACATTGGTGAGATGGTCGACAGGAAATATTTTCTTCTTTTCTTCCTTTAAGTCAAAGCCTTCAATTATCCAATGGCTTTTTTCTTTATAAAGGTGCAATAGATAAACTGGATAAGACTTGATTTCCTTCTCTTCTTTTATGGTAATCAATAAAGGGCTATCCAAAAGAAGGATTTGGATGAGTTTTTCTAACATAGGATGAGGGAGGTCAGAAAGCTCAAGTAGGTCCGGATTATGGGGATTAGTCCCTTCAAAAAGCAAGAGCTGATTTAAAACAACAAGGTCATCCTGCTGGTTTTCTGAGATGAGTCCTAGTAGTTTTTCAGCTAAAGATTGACGACTCTTTAGATAAGGGAGTTGTTGATTTCTTGTGGCCATAAAGGCAATAAAAAGAGCTTTAACCTCATTATCGGTAAAGCGAACAACGGGCAGGATAGAGTTATGCATGACAGAATAACCTCCATCTCTTCCAACTTCAGCGACAAGCGGCATTCCCATAGCTTCAATTTCTCTAATGTCTCTAATAGCTGTCGATCGTGAGATGTTAAATTCTTGTATGATTTCAGAAATTGTAAAGTGGGAGCGGTTGTTGATGTACCGCATGATAGTATTAATTCGTTCAACTTTTTTCATTTTGCGCTCCTAAACAGTATCATTTTTTGACATGATTTAAGGATATTATAAACTCATCAAGTGAAAAGATAAATCGTTTGATTCATTTAAAAGTGAGGAAGGTTTTGAATATGAAAAATTATACAATAGAAGAAAAAGATAGTTTTATCGTGTTAGGTATTGGAACTGAACTTAAGAGCCACTACACAGACTTTGCGGGCATAAACAAGGAAAAGGCAGACTTTTGGCTAGCCGTCGAACAAGATGGAAGGTTGGACACTTTAAAAACTTTAGCTACAAATGATTACATTTTTGCTGTGAGTGAAGCGGTGAATAACAAGATGATGTATTACGCTGGTATCATGACAGAGGCAACGATACAAGAAGAATCTAGAGTTATCCAGTTTCCGAGGGGAGAATACCTAGTAGTTAAAGGGGAGGGCAAGACATCTGAGGAGTTAAGTAATAAGCTTACTGGTATTGCATTTGGTCAAACATTAGCAGAAGCAAAAGATTTTGCCTATGTTGGTGGGCCAAATACAACAGTTGAGATGGGGCAGCGAAACGGCCTAGTATTTGGTGAAATATGGATTCCAGTTGTTAGGAAGTAAAGAGTTAAAAGGAGAGATGGAATTGTCCAATATCGTAGATTTTAAAAATGTAACTACAGCCGGTTTAGAATCTTCACCTGTAGCAGAAGCGCTGGCTGGTTTACGCGCCCATGAAGCTCGTTACTTTATGAACAAATATAAGCATGAATTTACGGTTGTACCAGCTAGTGAAAGTGAGGAGACTCTTGATTATGTGAATCGCATTTTGAAAGAAGAACGTGATATTGAGTTTGCGGCTAAACCTTTAGAAACATCGTGTTTTCAAGTGGAAAATATTAAATTTGCCTATGTCTTTTATGAGGATGGTCTTGCAGTTAACGTCATGTATACGTTGGATAATCCGAAGAAGCGGGCTGTTGGATTTAAGCTTTCTGAGGGAATGGAGATACCAAAGGAGTTAGAAGAGAAATTTAAGTTTGCTAGGCAGAAGTCTAAACTTGCTGGAACAATTCGAGGTTCGTTTTTTGTAATTAAAGGAGAATATAGTGCAAGTTGAATAATTCAATAATTTGTTGTATTGAGTTGTTCTTTTAAAAGGCGTGATTTTGAATCGTATTTCTCAACAATCGTTATACACCAGTGTGATACAATAATGTTGGATGGGAGTCCAATACATAGTATTAAAATTAAGATGGTTCAAGTTGGAGTAAGGCACCTTAAGGTGTCTTCTCTTTATTTTTGGCTGTTTTCGTAAACTTATGCAATACGAAGCATTTCAACTGTTGTATTATTCGATTTTTGACACACTGAAATAAGCATTTGTTCAACTCGATTTTCAAATGCCAAGTTCGAGCCAACGGAACCAGTAAAGATAATTGTCCAGATATTTCGTTGCGACTCCTTTGAAACGTTCCATCCAAGTTTTCAAACGGTTATGAAAGTTATTAACGTGTTGAACGTGGTAAATTCCTTTCTTTACACGTTGTTTTTTCCGTTCATTGACTGTTTCGTGCTGTAATCCTTACTATGAAAACAGCTTATTTTTAAAAGGACCTGCTCAATTCATGTGTAAAAACATAAAGTAAATTGAATCCATTAAAATATATGAGTGAACCCTAGTTTTCCCTTCTTATCTACAGGAGGAACTATTATGGGATTTGGTGGTAGTTGTGGCGGCTTTGCTGGAGGATTTGCTTTATTAGTTGTATTATTTATTTTATTAATCATAGTTGGGGCTGCTTGCTTCTGCTAAAAAAACTATCAGAAAGGACACTCTTATATGAGTGTCTTTTCTTCTTTCTTAATGGGGTATTTTGAGATGAATGCGATATTTATCAATTTTTTCTTTCATTAACCATGATAAAATTGTATTAAAATGCTGTCGGAGGAGTTTTATGAAACTAGTAGGACAACAAATATATATTCGACTTTACAAGATTTCTGACGCCAACGAGTTAGCTAAATTACATACTAGAAATCGCGAATTTTTCCAACGAGTTTGTCCATTACTCCCAGAAGCCTTTTATACAGAAGAACATCAAAAAATACGCATTGAACAGGCATTAAAAAAGACAGAGGAAGGGCTAGTATATCCTTTTGGAATCTTTTTAAAAGAGACTGATAAACTTATCGGAGACATTTCATTAACTCAAATTGCTAGGGGAGACGTCCAAAGTTGTTATACGGGATTTACTTTAGATAAGGAGTATAATGCAAAGGGCTATACAACAGAAGCTCTGCCTGATAATATAGCATCTATTTGGGTATTAGAAAAAGTAGGGTTTAAAAAAGAAGGTATAGCTAAAGAAAATATAAAGATTAATGGCAAATGGACAGATCATCAAATATTAGGTATCATCAATAACTTGGATGTGTAAGCTCATTTCACTTTCAATAACGAAATTCACATCAACTAGCACCTCTTGCGGGTGCTAGTTGATGTGAATTTTTATTTAGGGGGTATATTAAAATCTTAGCTTGATAGCGAAGGGTGTAAGTTCAATATTCGTGAAATGATGGCTATTTTTATGTTTTCAATGAATGTTATTAAAATAGGGGATAAAAATAAAACACTCCTCTAAAAAAGAGGAGTGTGCCATCAATCTCACGAAGCATCCGCACCTTCAAACTGACTATTGTAAAGCGAAGCATAGAAACCACCAGCTTTCAATAACTCTTCATGATTACCTTGTTCTACAATATCCCCATCTTTCATGACAAGGATTAGATCTGCATCACGTATTGTTGATAATCTATGAGCGATAATGAAGCTTGTTCTACCTTCCATAAGGTTTTCCATTGCTTTTTGAATCAGTACTTCTGTACGAGTGTCAATGGAGCTTGTTGCTTCATCGAGTATTAATATTTTCGGATCAGCTATAAGGGCGCGTGCAATTGTTAGTAGTTGCTTTTGTCCTTGGGATACGTTGCTTGCTTCTTCGTTTAGTTCCATTTGATATTTATTTGGTAATGTTTTTACGAAGTTGTGAACGTGAGCTGCTTTCGCTGCTTCAATTACTTCTTCGTCTGTAGCATCGAGTCTACCGTAACGTATATTTTCCATGATGGAGCCGTTAAATAGCCAAGTGTCCTGAAGTACCATACCAAACATGTTGCGCAGGTCTTCTCGCGTGAAATCTTTTATATCGTGACCGTCGATACATATTGTACCGCTGTTTATGTCATAGAAACGCATTAACAGTTTTACAATCGTTGTTTTACCAGCTCCAGTTGGTCCGACGATTGCTACTTTTTGTCCAGGTTTAATGTTAGATGAGAAATTATTGATGATGATCTTATCTGGATTGTATCCAAATTGAACATCGTGGAAGGTAACTTCTCCTTGAACTTTTTGCAGCTTCACTGGATTTTCTGCTTCTGGCATTTCCTCTTCTTCTTCTAAAAATTCGAAGACCCTTTCTGCAGCAGCTGCAGTGGATTGAAGTACGTTCGCGATTTGTGCTACTTGAGCGATTGGTTGCGTAAAGCTTCTAACATATTGCACAAAGGCTAAAATGTCTCCAACTGCGATGGTTCTCTTTACCGCAAGCCATCCGCCTAAAATAGATACAGCGACGTAACCGATATTACCGATAAATGTCATAATCGGCATCATCATTCCAGATAAAAATTGGGATTTCCATGCGGAGTGGTAAAGGGTATCATTTACCTTTTCGAATTTTTTTACTTCTTCTTCTTCTTTGTTAAAGGCTTTTACGATATTGTGACCACTATAAATTTCTTCGACCTGACCGTTTACGTGTCCTAAATATTCTTGCTGGGATTTGAAGTATTTTTGTGATCGTTTTACGACTGCCATAATGAGAATCATCGATACTGGCAATATTAAAAGCGCCACTAATGTCATTTGCCAGCTGATTGATAACATCATGATAAGTACACCGATGATTGTAATAACGGATGTGATGATTTGCGACATACTTTGGTTTAAAGTTTGGCTCACTGTATCTACGTCATTTGTAATTCTCGATAATACTTCGCCGTGCGTTGTTTTATCAAAGTATTTCAGCGGCATCCGGTTAATTTTTTCATCGATTTCTTTTCTGAAGTTATAAGATACTTTTTGAGCTACTCCAGAAATAATGTACCCCTGGATAATACCAAACACAGTGCTCAGTATATATAATCCAAGGAGTAAAATGACAATGTTTCCGATATAGGTAAAGTCAATGGCCGCACCTGGTGCTCCTGAAACTTTGCTTACGAGTCCTTCGAAAAGTTTTGTTGTCGCTTTTCCTAAAATTTTTGGACCAACGATTGTAAAGGCTGCACTACCGATTGCAAAAAGGATAACGATTAAGATTGATAATTTATAGGGCTTCAAGTATTGAAGGAGTTTATTCATCGTTCCTTTGAAGTTTTTTGCCTTCTCAATCTTTCTCATGCCGCCGCCCATATGACCGCCACCGCCAGGACCGGGGCCGCCTTGTTTTCTATTTTCTATTTTTCTATCACTCATGATGACAACTCCTCTCTTGAAAGTTGTGATAAAGCAATTTGCTTATAAACTTCACAGTTTTCCATAAGCTCTTCATGAGTACCAGTTCCAACTATTTTTCCTTCGTCAAGTACAATGATTTTATCGGCATTCATGATTGTACTGATTCTTTGGGCAATAAGTAAAACAGTACTTCCTGTAATCTCATTGTTTAAAGCTCTGCGCAATGCTGCGTCTGTCTTAAAGTCAAGAGCTGAGAAACTATCATCGAATATGAAGATTTCCGATTTTTTCGTAAGAGCACGCGCAATAGAAAGTCTTTGTTTTTGACCACCGGAAACGTTCGTACCACCTTGTGATATTTCTGTACGGAAGCTTTCAGGTTTCGCGTTAATAAACTCCATAGCTTGTGCGATTTCTGCCGCTTTTGCGAGTTCTTCTTCAGTTGCTTCTTTCTTACCGTATTTCAAATTACTCTCGATTGTACCTGAGAAGAGAACTCCTTTTTGCGGTACATAACCAATTTTCTCTCTTAATTCCTTCTGAGATACGTCTCTAATATCCGTGCCATCTATTAATATTTGGCCGCTTGTGACATCGTAAAAGCGTGGAATTAAGTTGATTAATGTTGATTTACCACTACCTGTACTTCCGATGAAAGCTGTCGTTTCACCAGGTTTTGCAGTAAAGGTGATATTGGAAAGCACATCTTCTTCTGCACCTGGATATCTAAAGCCAACATTTTTAAATTCAACGTAACCTTTCTTGTCTGAAGCAAATGTTTTCGGCTCTTTTACATCACTAATGGTAACGTCAGTATCTAAAACTTCTGCGATACGTTGTGCGGAAACTGAAGCACGTGGAACCATAATAGATACCATTGAAATCATTAAGAAGGCCATGATGATTTGCATTGTATATTGCATAAATGCCATCAAATCACCAACTTGCATATGTCCCATATCCACTTGGTGTGATCCAACCCAAATAATAAGTACAGTAACGGCATTCATGATAAACATCATCATTGGCATCATAAATGACATTAAACGGCTTACAAATAAATTTGTGTTTGTTAAATCTTGATTTCCTTTTTCAAATTTCTTTTCTTCATGTTTTTGATTATTAAAAGCACGAATAACGAGCATACCTGTTAAAGATTCACGAGTGATTAAGTTAATTTTATCAACTAACTTTTGGATACGCTTAAACTTAGGAATCGCGACGCTAAATAAACCAATGACTAGGCTTAAAATCGCGATTACCGCAACTGCGATAATCCATCCCATTGAAAGGTCTGTAGTAAGTACTTTAATAATGCCGCCGATACCTAAAATTGGTGCATAGAATACAATGCGAAGCATCATAACCATAAGTGTTTGAACTTGCTGGATATCATTTGTACTTCTTGTGATTAGAGATGCAGTGGAAAACTTATCAAACTCCGCATTCGAGAAGTTTGTAACTTTCCGGAATACTTTCTTTCTAAGGTCTCTGCCGAGTCCTGCAGCTACTTTTGCAGCAAGTAAACTCACGATAACGGTAGCTGCCATACTTACTAAGGATAAAAGTAGCATTTTCCCGCCGGAAGTAAGAATAAAATTAGATTGAAGCTTATCTATATTGATACCGATCTTTTTATACTCATTCTCAATGTATGAAACAGCTGATTGTGTTACCATGCTGCCTGGCATATTCTTAAACTTTTCATCTGCCTTTTCTTTCATTGCATTAATTTGATCTTGAGGAAGTTTCGCAATGATTGCAAAAGGATCTGTATTTGGCGGAAGCTTCGCTGGTGTGTTGTTGTCACCTGTCGCAGCAGGAGAGAAAGCGGATGAGCCACCTTTTTCAATTCCTTGTGTAATTAACATTGGTTTCCCAAAGATATCGTTAAGTTGATTAATTATTTTTTTATCTTCTGTATGTAACTTATAAAGTGGCTCTTTATCAAGCTGCGGATAATCTTTTAAGTCATTTTTCATTTCGCTTTGAGAGAGGTTGTTCTTATCTAAAAGCACATAGTTGTCAGCAACTTTTTTCTTCTCATTTTCATTCATAAAGAGCGTAAGTTTATCCATTTCACTTTTACGAATAACCTCAGGTACTGCATTTTCTACACCTTTTTGTTGAATCCCTACATTGACAATGTTAGACATGTAGTCTGGCAGTGATAGATCGCATACTGCCTGCACAGTTAAAAGACATACAACTGCAATGATGGAAGCAACAAATGGCTTTAAATGTTTGATAATCTTTAACATTTAATTCATCTCTCCATTTTCCTTGTCTAATTTTTTAGTTTTTACTCCGTTTCTCTCCTTTATTCTTCGTATTCTCAGTAATTCATTCCAGCAGCTCTTTACGTATTTTCGACCACAGATTAATTTTATGACTATATGAAGATATGATGCAACTTTTAGGGGGGAGAATTTTGTGATGAATTTGTTAAAGGGTTTTAAACTATGATATAAAAAATCATTTCTTTTTTAGGCGGGCTGGTACAGGTCGTGTTTCTTGTATGTTGGAAAATGAAAGATGAAGAAAAGAGTAGTAAATGAATGAAATGGAGCGACAGTTCAAAACAAAATACTCCTTTTAATAGGAAGCGAGGTTATATGTTTAATTAATATGATAATAAATTTCCTTTCTTATTATATAAAAGAAATAATTAGTTCTTCATAAAACTAAAAAATACACTATTTTTTCTTGAGATCATAGGAAAGGATGGCGTGTTTTTTCATTATTAAGGGGATTTAGTTTTGCTAGCTTTCCTGAACAACAAACAAAACGCCACCAAAATCATGGTAGCGCCTAGGATAATTACTATTGGTTTAATCATTAATAAGTATATCTGGACCCTTTTTCAACATATACGAGAAACCCGAAATAAATACGATACTAAATATAATAATGGAAGACCACATATTAAAATGAAATTCTTTACCTACAACCAAATAATAGATGTTATGGATCAAGAAATTAGCACCTATGATAATCCCACGATTTTTTTATCAATTTGATTAAACTTTTTTCAAATTGATGGCTTTTCTTTTTTAAGGAATTTACAGTCATAACATCTCAAATTTTGTTTATAATTGTAAATGGTTATTGAAATGTATAAATGTTGTTTCTTTTTTTATAAATATAAAATATAAAAAGGAAAAATAATGCAACTTTTTAACGCGCTTATTCGTGTTATATATGAAAGGAGGAGGGGGGATGGAAATTGAAGAAATATATAAGGTTTATATAAACGATGTGTACCGGTATTTATTTTCCCTTTCTCGTAGTCATCATGTAGCGGAGGACTTGATGCAGGAGACTTTTTATCGGGCGTATCTTTATTTAGAAGACTATGAAAACCAAAAGGTAAAATCATGGCTTTTTAAAGTGGCATACCATACGTTTATTGATTTTGTTAGGAAAGAGAAAAAAGTAACTTTTGTAGGAACGGAGGAATTAGAGACAATACAAGCAGGTGAATCTACAGAAGAGTATGTAGTCGCAAAAAATAGTTATGAAAAGTTAATTCAGATTATTCATACTTTACCAGTGGTAGAGGCACAAGCTATTTTATTATGTGACGTACATCAATTAACATACGAAGAGGGTGCTTCTGTATTAGATTTAAAGTTAAACACGTATAAAAGTCACGTATTTCGTGGGAGAAAGAGATTAAAACAATTGTTAAAGGAGGAAAAGAGTCAAAATGACAAATGATAAACCTCATTCTGAACAAGATGGTTATAAAGAATTGTTGCAAGAAGCTCTTCATCAAAGACCTGCTTCTCTTCCTGATGGAAAACAGGAGCAAGTGTTGAAAATAGGAAAAAAAAGAGCGCGTATTACGAATCTTTTGATTGTATTTACTTTTTTATTACTTATTCAACCTATTTTATATATATCTACACTCGCATACTATATATTTGCACCTACAAACGCAATGGAGATACGGAATGTAGTAAACCAAACGTTAAGTGTAACGGAACCAAATGTATTTATGAAAGAAAGAGACATAGAGCAAACAGTGCTGCCGCTTAGTTTACAATTGCATTTCGATTTGTATAAAAGGGTAGGAAAGAAAGATATTCGAATAGGAGAAGAGAAAACATATTATTTATTAAGTAAAGCAGCGAAAGTAAGCCGTGAATATACAACGGATGAAAAAATTCCAGAAATCCCATATATAGATAATGAGGTATTGTCTCATCCTAATAATTATAATACGTCCTATAATAGTAGCGAAGAAGCACAGGTATTAAAGGGTCTTCCGCAAGAATCTGTTGTAGAAGCATTTGTATCTTTTAGAGAATTATTAAGTGTACAAGAGGTAGAGAACATGTTTCCAACTATTGATATTGTTTGGTATGCCGTGAATACAGGATTAGAGGAGAAGCAAAAGAATGATGAGGGTATGTATGTTGCTCCGATTGGTTTTCCCGCAGATATGATTTCAAGTCTAAGTGGTGCTTTTATAAGTGATTCACCTCATGAGGAACAATTTATTGGTGTGTTAAAGTCATTACAGAAGCATGAAAATTTAGCGGTGAAGCTTTCTAGAGCGAAAACATTAGAGTTGTCAAAGCGTATTTCTTTCCTTGAAAAAAATGGGGTAAAAACATACGGGGCAGTTGTAACTGGGCCTAAAGGTGAAGTTGAAAAATTGATGAGCCATGAAAAGGTTAGAAAATTGAAAGTAGGTGAAGCGAGGTTATGGAATTGGCATTCTTAAAAAAAAGAAAGAGTCATATTTATAAACAGGAATCGTGGATGGGGATTATTTCATTAATTATTGCCTTTCTAGCGTTATTGTATTTGAACATTATATTGCTTATTCCAGAAACATTTATAGGTAAAGGTTTTCTGCAAATAGTTGGTATTGGATTGGTGTGCTCAGTCGTAGGCATGATCACAAAAAGCAAAAGTCGAAAATATGCATGGTGGGCATGTAGTTTATTTGTTTTTATGCTACTGTTTGCTGTATTTGGATTTATGTTAGGTTGGATGATAAGCTTTGCGCCGTAAATATGTGGGAAAGAGCGAATGTATATTCGCTCTTTTTTTATGTATAAAAAGTAAAATAGATAAGAGAAGAACCTATGAAATTTGAAAGGAGAGCACTATGTATCTAGACTGTAGTTTTGTTGATATGTTTTCCGCTCACTTTTATAAAAAATATTTTTTTGACCCCCATAAAATTTTTTATTCCTTCGAATATATATAAGTAGAAGAAAGAAAATGGAAGAAAAAGAAGCAATGAAAGTAAAAGTACACATCGAAAACAACATTGAAGCATTACTAAAATTGCTAGATTAAGTGGGGAATCCGAAAGTAAAAGCTAAAATTACCAAAAATATAGAGAAGAGTTATTCAAAGATTGCGGCTAAAATAGAAAAAGAACAAGAAAAACTAGCGGACGCTATTGCAAAAGAAAACAAGAAAGCAGAACAAAATACAGACTTCACTCTAGCGCAAGTAGAAAAGAATAATCATCTGAAAAATCGGTCGTGAAAAATATGAACAACAGTAAGAAGACAAGCTAAAAGAAAAGTACTAAGAAAATGTGGTTAAATGGTCACTTGTTTAGTGACCATTTTGCTATTTAAAGCAGAAGGAGGGAGAGAGATTACAAGTGTTGAGTTTAGTAATGAAGATCTTAAGAAAACCGAAAATAGAAGATATCGTATTTAACATACAAAACAACGGTGGAGATAAGGACGCTTTTATCGTACAGTATCAGCCGTTTATTAGAAAATCAATCTCGTCTGTCTGCCGCCGATATATTACAGAACAGGATGATGAATATAGTATTGGATTGTTTGCGTTTAACGAGGCAATTGAACAGTATTCATATAAAAAAGGAAAATCTTTTCTAGCGTTTGCTGATCTTCTTATAAAAAGAGATGTAATTGACTATATACGCAAGGAGTCTAAGCATAATCTTGTCTTTTTAAAAGAAGATAAGCAAGAGGAACTATTAGAAATGCAAGTATCGCTTACGGAGTATATGAAAGAGATAGAAAATAGTAACCGTAAGGAGGAAATTCTTCATTTTCAAAGTGTGCTAGCTGAGTTTAAAATCACATTTTCAGAGCTTGCTAAGGAATCTCCTAAGCATCGTGATACGCGTGAGCACTTAATAGAAATTGTAAAGATTATTATAAAAGACGAGAAAATGATGGAAGAGCTGTTCAGAAAGAAAAAGTTACCGCTGAAACATATTGAGCCACGTGTTAGGGTAAGTCGTAAAACGTTGGAGCGACATAGAAAATACATTATCGCAATGTGTATTATCTTTGCAAATAACTATACATATATTCTTGATTATATAAGAGGGGGGAAGCATGATGAATAAAGGAATTGTGATGGATATAAAAAAACATAGCGTAGTTGTTTTAACTCCAAATGGAGAATTTATTTCGTTTAAAAGAAAAGCGCACTCTTACATGATTGGAGAAGAAATCTCGTTTAAAGAACAAGAACAAAGAGCACCGCGTTTTTCAATCCCTTCTTTCTTAAATCCTGCATCATTACTAGTTGCTTGTTTTCTATGTGTGTTGCTGTTTTTCTACAACCAACCGGAAGAAAAAGTATTTGCTTATGTCTCAGTTGATATAAATCCAAGTTTAGAGGTGAGCGTAACAAAGGATCTTCGTGTTATAGATTTGCGAGCTTGTAATGATGATGGAAGGCGTATTTTAAAAGAAATGAAGCGATGGGAAAATAAATACCTGCAAGACGTAATACGTACTATTATAAAGCAGAGTCAAGAGGATAAGTACTTAACGAATGATAAGCAAGTTATGCTAACAGCTGTTACAAAGGACAAGTCGTTAGAACCACAGTTGGAAAAGGCTATGCAAAAATTAAAGAAAGAGTATGAAACAAAACACGTTACAGTCGTATATCAAAGCAGTACGATGCAAATGCGTGAGAATGCCATGAAAGCAGGAGTTGGCACAGGTGTTTATATAAAGCAAGAGAATGAGAAGCAGAAATCGCTTACTCCTCCTGCGCCGCCGTCTAATCAAGAGCAACCAAAGTCATCTCCTGATGTATCATCGGATTCGTCTCCTGCAAAAGAAGAAAGATACGAGAAGCAGGGGCATATAGAACAAAAACAATCCAAGGAACAGCAAATGAAGCAAATAAAAGAAAATAATGGACACCAGCAAGAGAATAACGGTAGAGGATCTCAGCAAGGAAATAATGGACACCAGCAAGAGAATAACGGTAGAGGATCTCAGCAAGGAAATAATGGACACCAGCAAGAGAATAACGGTAGAGGATCTCAGCAAGGAAATAATGGACACCAGCAAGAAAACAACGGTAGAGGACCTCAGCAAGGAAATAATGGACACCAGCAAGAGAATAACGGTAGAGGATCTCAGCAAGGAAATAATGGACACCAGCAAGAGAACAACGGTAGAGGATCTCAGAAAGAAAATAATAGAAATCAGCAAGAGAACAACGGTAGAGGGTCTCAACAAGGAAATAATGAACATCAGCGAGAAAACAACGGTAGAGGATCTCAGAAAGAAAATAATAAAAATCAGCAAGAAAACAACGGTAGAGGGTCTCAACAAGGAAATAATGAACATCAGCGAGAAAACAACGGTAGGGTGTCTCAGTAAGAAAATAACGGGCCTAATAATGAAGGGGAAAACATTCCTGCCACACAGCATCAAGGGGATGGAAAGAAGAATCTATAGAATATGAGAATTCGTTTCATGTTAATTAACCCCTCTAGTTTCAAACTAGAGAAATTTTTATTATTTAAATTTTTTAAATGACGGACACAAAATGGTGTATCCTTTCGAATTATATATATGGATATCATTAATATTTATATAAAAGGGGAGAAAAAATATGAAAAAAACAAAAGAAATGTATGAAGAAATCGCTGAAGTATTAAAGGTATTGGCACATCCTGTCCGTTTATCCTTAGTAAAAATAATGCTTGCAAAAGGCCCTACGAATGTAACAACAATGTATGGAGTTTTACAAATGCCCCAAAGTACAATTAGTCAGCATTTGTCCAAACTAAAAGCCGCTAAAATCGTTACAGGTACTCGGAAAGGATTAGAAATTTATTATGAGGTAACGGACAATCGTACAAAAGCGATATTATCAAGTTTAGTTTAAATGCTGACTTTCTTGAATTTAACAGTAAGATGAGAATAAGAAAGCAATTTTGTTCCCATAATTTTTTAGGATTTTACATAAGAGCTATATTTATAAGAATATGTAATTTTCTTTCACTACAGTTAATTCCTTTGAGAAATAAACTTTTTTTCATTTTAGGGGTATTTTTTGTTAGCTTAATAGTGATGTGACGATACCCCTATTATAAAATTTCAGAAGAATTCTTGAGATAGAAGATGTAACAAAGTAAGTAGAGCTCTTTTACTCATTTAACCTCTTCATCTGATGATCTTTTCCCCATTCAAATAGCTCATCCATAATTTGCATTAAAGATTTACCATGTTCGCTTATTGTGTACTCAACCTTTGGTGGTACTTCTTGATATACAGTACGATGGATAATCCCATCAGCTTCAAGTTGCCGAAGTTGTTGTGTAAGAACTTTTTGCGTAATGTTTGGGATTTCTCGTTTGATTTCATTCGTTCGCATTTTTCCATCCATCAAAACACATAAAATATGGACTTTCCATTTTCCGCCGATCACGTCGAGTGTCGTTGCGATTGGGCAATCATCATTTTGATTCATATAACACCTCCACAGGTACTTTAAGGTTCCTATAGTACCTGAAAGTACGTACTTTTCAAGTATATGTGACTCATTCATACTAATACTAAAGCGTTTGAATTATTTATAAGGGGGAAGAAAATATATGAAAACACTTGTAATTGTAGCACATCCTGATATTGAAAAGTCTCGAATTAATAAAAGATGGGTAGAAGAACTTGAGAAATATTCAGATGAAATTACGGTGCATGAATTATATAAAGCGGCACCAAATTGGGAGTTTAATGTTGAAGAGGAACAAAAGCTGTTAGTAGAGCACGACCGATATATATTTCAATTTCCACTATACTGGTATAGCTCACCACCATTATTAAAAAAATGGTTCGATGATGTATTAACATATGGATTTGCCTACGGATCAAAAGGGGATAAAGTGAAGGGGAAAGAATTTGGTGTAGCTATTTCTATAGGTGGCTTAGAAAAAGACTATAAAAATAGCGGAATTACAATGGATGAATTGAAGAAACCATTTCACGCTACAAGCTTATATACAGGAATGGAATTTATACCTTCATTTTATTTATACGGAGCAGAATATGAAATCAGTGATGAAGAGATTGACATAAGTGCACCAGAGTATGCGCAATATGTTATGAATAAGAAGTATTCTAATATATAAGGAAAAGTGAAATCCAGTTATGTACAAAGCATAACTGGATTTTTGTTTATAAAAAACATAATAATTTACTAGATTTTGTATTTTGTGTAAGATAATAAAGAATATTCAATTAATAATTAAAGGAAGAGATATACATGAAGTTGCCACTATTACAAGTAGAGACAGAGAGATTTATTATCCGTCCATTTCAAAAAGAGGATTATGAAAGTTGGTTAGATGGATTCAATAAGAGGTTACCATCTCAATATAAATACGATGATGGCTATCATGACATGTCGTCTTCAACAAAAGAATGGTTCACGGAATGGATAAGAGGATTTGATGAGGCGGCACGACGGGATGAAATGTACGTTCTAGGTATTTTTCAGAAAGAAGATGGCGCCAATATTGGAAAGCTAGAGCTTATAAAAATTTTACGTATGGACTATCAATGGGCAATGATGGGCTACTCTATTCATAATCAATATTGGAAAAATGGATACGGAGTAGAAAGTGTAATAGCTGCGCTGCCGTTATTTTTTAATGACCTTCATTTTCATAGAATCGAATTACATATACATGTTGATAATGATCCATCCGTTCGTTTGGCAGAAAGAGCTGGTTTTTCATTTGAATGTATGAGAGAGGCGTTTTCTATGGGGAATGGTAAGTGGGCAGATTTTCTTATTTATTATAAAAATAAGGAGACGGATATATGAGGGTACTTATTACAGGTGGAAATCGAGGATTAGGGTTGCAGTTAGTAAAAGTATTTCATGAGAATGGGCATATCGTTTATCCGCTAGTTAGAAGTGTGGAAGCGATAGAACAGTTAAAACAGATGTTTTCTTCTAGATGTTTTCCTATATTAGCAGACTTGTCAGATGATGAGAGTACTGAGTGTATTAAGAAGCAAGTTGAGGAGTATACAGAGTATATTGATTTAGTTATAAATAACGCTGGAATTACTGGAAAGGAAACGGAGGTTTTACGTACCAATTCAGAAGAGTTAACGGACCTATTTAACGTTCATTGTTTAGGTGTTATTCGAGCTATAAAAGGTACATATCCGGCTTTAACTAAGTCGAACCATCCGAGAATTATTAATATATCCTCTCGGTTAGGGTCATTACATAAAATGGCGGCCAAAGAGTTTCCTCAAGGAGAGTTTTCGTATTCATATCGAATTGCGAAAGCAGCACAAAATATGTTAACACTCTGTTTACAGCAAGAGTTTGCGGATAAAGGAATTCGTGTAACCGCCATTCATCCAGGGAAATTAAAGACGGACATTGGTGCTTCTGATGCGAATATGACTCCTGCTGAAGGAGCACAAAATATATATGATTGGATAATGGATTCAAATGAGGATGTTTCGGGTAAGTTTATTGAACCGGGTGTAGGGGAGTTAAAGTGGTAATGTACGATCTTACAATCATTCAAAATATATTTGGGCCTTTAAAAAAGTTTCAAAAGAGGATTAGGGGATATGAGGATGAAAAAAGTAAACGTAGTCCATTACGACGCATTTACGAATAAACCAAATATGGGAAATCCAGCAGGTGTTGTACTAGAGGCGGATGGATTAACGGAAGAGGAAATGCAGCGTATTGCTGAAAAGGTTGGATTTAACGAAACAGCTTTTGTTCTTTCTTCAGAAGTAGCAGATGTAAGAATTCGCTATTTTACGCCTGGTCATGAAAATGATTTATGTGGTCATGCGACAGTAGGGACTATATATGCACTTCATGAAAGAGGATTATTAGAAGGGAAACACAATTTAACAATTGAAACGAAGGTAGGGATTTTGCCGATACATATAGGTGCGAATAAAAGTGGGGAAACTTTTATTAAAATGAGACAAGCAACACCGCGGTTTCAAAATTTTACAGGTTCAAAAGAGGCATTAGCTTACAGTATTGGTCTTGAAGTAAATGATTTAGATGAAAAATTACCAATTGTATATGGAAGTACTGGTATTTGGACTTTAATTGTACCTATTAAAAAACTTGAAGCATGTGAAAGGATGAAACCTAATAATAGTGAATTTCCATCTGTATTAAAAGAAATGCCAAAGGTTGCTATTCATCCACTTTGCTTGGAGACATATGATGCAGAAGCAAGAATGCACGGTCGTCATTTCTCATCACCTTATTCTGGAACAATAGAAGATCCAGTGACAGGAACTGCTTCAGGTGTAATGGGAGCCTATTATGCGACGTATTTGGAGAACAATTTTGATCATGAATTGGAGTCAATCGTTGAGCAAGGACAGGAAATAAATAAAGATGGTCGTGTAACGGTTTATGTAACGAAAGATGTAGAACATGAGAAGTTACAAATAGATATTGCGGGAACAGCCGTATATGTGAAAGAGTTTGAAATTTTAATATAAAAAAATAAAGCCCAGCACATAGCTGGGACTTCTCTTTATCTGTTCAACACTTCAATATACGAAGCATCCCCAGTTGTTCGAATTGTAGAGCGGAAATTGTTGTGTTCTAACGTTTCAGCAACTTGTTTTAATTGCTGTGCATCATCGTGATGAATGAGTAAACTATCTGCACCACTTTCTTCTATATGAATATGCTCAACATTTCCAATCGCTTCATGTATAGCTTTTAAAAATTCAGGTTTCATATTGTCCTCCTATTATGTATGTAACGTCGTTAAATAGTATTTCCTTATTTTTGAAATATAAAAGTAAATGAAAGGAGAAATGAAAATGAATATAACGCAGTTTAAAGAACATATTACATCACTTTTTGAAGAGCATCTTAATAAATACGGTGATGACGAGTATGGTTTCACTCACATTAGTAAAGAGGAATTTCACAAAATAGGTTACACGACAAATTTGACGCTAGAAACAATTGAAGAAGCATATCGAAATGGGGTTGATATGATACTTACACATCATGCACCGTGGAGTTTTTTATTCGGTATGGAAGAGGCTTGTATTGAGAAATTAAAAGAATATGAAATGAACCATTTTTGGATTCATTTGCCGTTAGATTTTGTAAAGTTTGGCACGTGTACGTCGTTATTTAACGAAATTGGGATAGATACAATACTGGAATATTCCACGTATGAGGAAGAAGAGCTACCGGGAATAGGAGAATATAAAGAAGCGATTCCCTTTTCAAACTTAGTTGAAAAACTTGAAGAGAGAATGGAAGAGAAAGTGAAGAGCTGGAAAAATCATGACAGACCAGTGAAACGGATTGCGATTTTAACGGGTGCAGGGAACAATACAAACCTTATTGAGCGTGCACTAGAAAAAGGTTGTGATACGTACATAACGGGAGAAAAAACATTATATACGGTGCAACATGCAAAATTTAAAAGGATAAATTTAATTGTAGGTAGTCACACATTTACAGAAGTGTTTGGTGTAGAAAGTTTGGCTCGTAAGTTAAAAGAAAGAGATAATTCAATAGAAATTACTAGATTAAATGAAGATCATTTGGAGTGAGGGAAATGGTAACTATATACGCAAATTATGGGGAATCAAAAGTGAAGTTAACGTGGAAAAAAGATTGTATATTGCCAGAATACGAAAGAATCACAAGTGTTCACGGTTTTTGTTTTCATAATAATAAGGTTTTACTAATAGACCATGAGAAGCGTGGTTGGGACTTTCCTGGTGGGCATATAGAAGAAGGGGAACTACCAGAAGAATGTTTTAAAAGAGAAGCGTGGGAAGAAGGTTATGTAAAAGGAGAATGTACTTTATTTGGATATATTATCGTTGACCATAGTGATAATCCAAATTGGAATGAACATAGCCCGTATCCAAAAGTAGGGTATCAGCCGTTCTACCGGATGGAGATTAATGAAGTGCATAAGTTTGACGGTGAGTATGAATCCGATAAAAGGATGTTTGTTAGAGTAGAAGAGAGTGCAATGTATCATTATAAATGGAATGAATTATATAATGAAATTTTGAAGGAGGCCGTTTTAATAAAATAAAAATTAATTTCTGTTATATTAAGATATTAAAAGGGCTTTTCATTAATTTGTCAAATAATAGTAAAGTTGTCTTTTGAATTGAAGGAATCTTCAGATGTAAGGGTGAGTGAATGGACATTTCAGTAATCGCTAAACAACTAGTTAATGAGAAGGTTATTTCACATTATCCGAAAAGCATGAAAGTGTTGAGTGGAGGAACGACAAGTACTGTATATTTGTTGGATGGAAAATATGTTATGAAGTCGAATGAATCGGAAGTAATACGTGAAGAAGCGAATTTTCTTTCTTTTTATGAGGGGAATACTTTATTTTCGAAGCTTTTGTATATGGAGCCTTTAAATAGATATATTGTGTATTCTTTCCTTGAAGGGAGTACTTCGTGCGAACATGGATATAAACGGATTACGCTTAGTACACTTGTAAAAGAAGTTATCAATAAGTATGAAATAGTTCCAGAGGCAGATAGCTGGGGATGGAAAGGAAGTCCGGTTCAAACTTGGACTGAATTTTTAATGACAGATGTGATGGAAGCACATGAAAATGTAAGACTGTACATAAGTGATGAAGAGTATAGACTTGTTCTTAAGTTAGTAAGTAGTCCGAATAGGGGGGCTGGAATAGATAAGCCATTTTTATTACATGGTGATTTCGGATTCCATAACTTTATATTTCGAGAAAATAAGTTATATGGCGTGATAGACCCTTTACCAGTGTTAGGGAATCCTCTATATGATTTAATTTACGCGTTCTGTTCAACTCCGGAAGATTTAACAAAAGAAGCAATTTGTTATGCGATGAAACAATGTGTATTTCATAAAAAAGAACGAGATTTATATGAGGAAATAGTCATTGGCTTATATTTGCGTATCGATACGTGTTTAAGACATCACCCGAAAGATTTAGAAGATTACTTAGAAGCTTGGCGTTATTGGATGGGCGAAATTGAGACGACTTTATAGCACAAATATTGGGGGGGAGATAGAGAAATGAACATTTCAGAAGCAAAAAGAGATTTAGCACAAAAAACGAAGAGGGGATTTCCTGTTATAATAGCGGGTCTTTTATTTTGGATTGTAGCGAGCATAACTGGTGTTCTTCTTTCAGAAAAGCAAGTTGTGTGGGTGTATTTAATTGGTATGGGCTGTGTGTTTCCTTTCGGCTTAATGATAGCTGCTATATTAAAAATTGATATGTTTGCGAAAGGAAATCCGCTAGGGACTTTAGCGGGATTAATTGGTGGGATAAATGTATTAAATATTCCGTTTGTATTACTTGCCTATTTTCAATTTCCAGAATGGTTACCTTTTGTAGTAGCGATGTTAATAGGAGTTCATTTTGTACCGTACGTATGGATTTATGAAAGTAAAAGTTATGGATTTTTATCAGTAGGAACTGTATTAGTAACGTCTGTATGTGGGATTCTTTTTGCAGAAAAAGGATTTATCGTAATTCCTATGGCGGTTACAGTTGTTTACTTTATTACTCTTATAAGCTTATCAATTGAAAATAAAAAAGCAGAAAAATATCAACAAATATCAGCTTAATAAAAAATTAAAGGGGTAGGGGAATAACTATGAATAATTTTGTTTGTACAACGTGTGGAGTACAGTATGCAGCGAGTGTGGAAGAACCAGTAAGTTGTGTTATTTGTGATGAGGAGAGACAATATGTTAATCCGAAAGGGCAGTCATGGACAACTTTAGAAAACTTGAGAACGAGTGATACGTATAAAAATGAAATTATAGAAGAAGAAAAAGGACTTTATAGTATTACGACAAAACCAGAATTTGCGATCGGTCAAACGGCATTTGTAGTAAAAACAGAGTCATATCGTTTGCTATGGGATTGTATTACTTATTTAGATGACACGACAATTGAGAAGATAAAAGAGTGGGGCGAATTAGATGCAATCGCACTGTCACATCCACATTATTATTCAACGCAAGTAGAATGGGCGGAAACATTTGATGTACCAATTTATATACACGAAGATGATAAAGAATGGGTGATGCGCCCGAGTAGTCGTATTATTTATTGGACTGGAGAGTCTTTACAATTAGCAGATGGAATTACCATTCATCGTCTCGGAGGACATTTTAGTGGCGGTTCTGTATTACATTGGGAAGAAGGAAATGATGGAAAAGGTATTTTATTAACAGGTGATATTATTCAAGTTGTAGCGGATCAGCAGTGGGTGAGCTTCATGTATAGCTATCCGAACTTAATTCCATTACCCGCGAGAAAGGTTGAGGAAATGGCGAATCGAGTGAAGCTGTTACATTTTAATCGTCTATATAACGCCTTCCACCGAGTAGTAAAAGAAAATGCGAATGAGGCAGTTGAACGTTCTGCGGAAAGATATGTGAAAGCGATAGAAGGAAAGTTGTTTCATACGTAAAAGGAGTGCTAGATTAATGAAAACGTTAGTATGTTTTGGAGATAGTATTACAGCTGATGAAACATTTTTTGGTGGAACGCCAAGGTTAACACCACGTTTGCAAGAGATGTTTCCAAATTGGAAAGTGGTTAATGCAGGTGCCCCGGGTGATAATACGTTCGATGCATTAAATAGGATTGAAGATGATGTATTATCACATAAACCAGACTTTGTAACAGTTTTTCTTGGTACGAATGATTCGGTATTATTTGATCCAGTGCCGTTACAATCTTACAAAGAAAATTTAGAGGGAATTGTAAGTGCGATTTCATCCGAAAAAGTATTATTTATTAGTCCTGCACCAGTTGATGAAGCAAGGCAACATAATAGAGCAAATAAAGTGCTCGGTCAGTATGCAGACGTGGTAGAGGAGGTGGCGAAAGAAACAGGAAGTCATTTTCTAAATTTGTACGCTGAAATGATTCAAGAAAAGGATTATAAGAGATTTGTAGAAGATGAAGAAAAAGATGGATTGCACTTTGGACCAGAAGGCTATGAGTATGTAGCAAAGTTAATTGGTGAAAAGTTAAAAGGGATTTTATAAAAAAGCAAAGCGATATCGCTTTGCTTTTCATTGTTTCTTTTAAATTGGATTAATCTAGAAATGCTTGTTGCAATGCCTTCAGACCATCGCTATAGATACCATGAAACAGATTAATTGCCTCTTCATCACTAACCCCAACAGGAGTGAACGTACCAGACCACTCTACTAACGATGTGTTACTTTCAGTACCTTCTTTAACCTGGATTGTAGATAGATAATTAGTGACTGGGAATGGTGCATTCATAATTGAATACGTGTAGTAGCGCTCCTTATCATTGAATACTTCTAAGCGCTCTATAATCGTAGCACCATCTGGATTAGCTAGATGACGTACACGACCGCCTTCAGTTACTTTGCTGCTAGGTATATAAGGTAACCAGTCTGGAAGGGAGTTAAAACCTCCGATTAATTGCCATACTTGTTCAGGTGAAGCAAAAACTGTCATAGATGTAGTAGTATGTGCCATATTTATTAGACTCCTTTTTATCCCGCTATTTGCAGGGAAATAATCAGTGGGGGATGGCCCACTGATTAAAGTTTCACTTTATTTTACGTTGATTGGTAGTGGTGCATTAGGTGCTACTAGTTTTTGTTCGCGCATTTCTTCCCAGAATGCTGCTGGGATTACTGTGTTCAATGCAGCTTGGTCTTCTACAATGCGTTCAGGTTTACTTGCACCAGGGACAACAGCAGCAACTGCTGGATTAGCTAGTGAAAATTGTAATGCAGCAGCTTTAATACTGATTTCGTGACGATCTGCAAGAGCTTTGATTTTCTCAACCTTTGCGACAATTTCCGGTGACGCTTTTTGATATTCGAAGTGAGCACCTCCAGCAAGAACACCTGAGCTATATGGGCCACCAACAACAATATCCATATTATGCTTTACAGCTGCCGGCATTACTCGTTGCAAGGCACGCTCGTGGTCTAATAGTGAATAACGACCAGCTAACAAGGAGATATTTGGCTTCGCTTCTTCTAAATCTAGCATAAGTTCAATTGATTCTACTTTGTTTACTCCAAGTCCCCAACCTTTAATGACTCCTTCTTCACGTAAACGTGTTAGCGCACGGAATGCTCCTGTTCGAGCCGTTTCAAATTGCGAAATCCACTCATCACCATAAAAGTCTTGTGCTAAATCATGAATGAAAACAAAGTCTAGACGATCTGTTTTTAAACGTTTCAAACTTTGCTCGATAGAACGAAGAGTTGCATCTGCGCTATAATCATTGATCATTTTATTTTTATGACCAAATTCGAAAAGTCCGCCTTTTTCTCCTAAATCACGTGTAGACGGATCTTCCAGTTCATCTGAAATAGTCCGACCTACTTTCGTACTTAAAAAGTAGTCATCACGATTTCTTTTTGACAGTGCTTCACCAAGACGAATCTCCGCTAAGCCAGATCCATAAAGTGGAGCTGTATCAAAGTAACGAACGCCATTCTCCCAAGCAGCATCTACTGTAGCTATTGCTTCTTCTTCTGGGATATTACGGTACATATTACCTAGTGGTGCTGTACCAAAACCGATTTTTTCTTGTAGTAAATTACTCATTAAAGATATCCTCCTAAAATGTATTTGAAAATTAATTAATACTGTATTGCTCACTCAACTCTTACAAATGCTATTATGAAATGTATTTTACATAATGAAAAGTACGTACTTTAAAGTGATATAGATACTAAAAAGTAATACAGGTACTTTTTAGTGTCGTACTACTCATTTACTGTTCACGTATGCTATTATGAAACATGTTTAACACAATAAAAAGTACGTACTTTAAGGTGCTATAGATACTTAAAAGTAATATTTAAAAGTTTTAGCTTAATTGCCTTATAAAATTATCCCGCATTAACGGGCAGTAAAATCCCCACCTCAAAATTCAGTGAAAGCAAAGAAGTTAGGTGGGGATCAACTGCCCGTAAAAGCCCGATTGGTTCAACTAATAATCAGTGGGGGATGAACAAAACCCCCACTGATTAAAGTTTCACTTTATTAAAGGAGATTTTTATATGAAAACATACAATATTCCTGTGGAGGCAACGTTAGAGGTTATCGGTGGGAAGTGGAAAGTAGTAATCCTTTGTCATTTAAAGAAAGACAAAAAGAGAACGTGTGAATTAAAGCAATTAATGTCTGGTATTACACAAAAGATGTTAACACAACAATTACGTGAATTAGAAGAAGATGGTGTAATCGAAAGAAAAGTGTATAACCAAGTGCCGCCAAAAGTAGAGTATTCTTTAACGGATTACGGTCATTCTTTAGATTCTATACTAGATTCTCTTTGTACTTGGGGAGAATTTCATCTTGAAAAGAATGGGAACACGTCCATGCTCATAACAGCAGCCGAATAAACAAGGAAAAAACGAACAGAAATATGTTCGTTTTTTCTTTTTGTTTTGTCATGTATATAGAGGGAGATTTTTTAGCGATATAATTACTTTTTTGTAATATAGGTACTTTTTTGTGCTGTAGGAACTAAAATGTGCCGTATAGAAAATTATGTAATTTTACGCAACAATAAAGAGGGAATTTATAAAAAAGGAGAGGAGAACGCGTGAAACAATATAATATACCTATAGAAGCAACTTTAGAAATTATCGGGGGAAAGTGGAAGGTCGTCATTTTATGCCACTTAACGAAAGGAACGAAGCGAACGAGCGAGTTGCAACGTTTGATTCCAGAAATTTCTGTTAGAATGTTGACGCAGCAACTACGTGAGCTGGAAGAAGACGGTGTAATTACACGTGAAATTTACAAACAAATTCCGCCCCGAGTAGAATACTCCTTAACTGATTATGGGTGGTCTTTGCAAAATGTATTAAATCAATTGACCGTATGGGGAGAACGATGCATAGATAGAAAAAATAGTAAAGTTAAGTGAAATCTCTATATGTAATATTGAAAACACCACCTAATGACGAGGTGGTGTTTTTCAGTATACAACTTTAGAAAGTTACAATGGTGAAAAGTAAGAATCTACACCATATTAATAGCTGTTTTAGCAATGATGAATAATTGATTAAAGTTTTAATAGGTACTTAAAAGTGCCTTCATCACTTTAAAGTACGTACTATGTTTCATAATATAACCGTTTTATAATGACACTCGTAGCAAGAAGTCATAACGGTTTTAAGCTATGTTCAAAAAGACTTATTAACTAGTATAGTTTTTTGTTCAATTTTTTAGTAGGAGATGTCTATATGGTTGAAGAACTTTTTTATAAAAAAATACTCAAAAATCTTTTTTCAGATCCAGTTCAAATTACACTTTGGAATGGAGAAACAATACAATATGGAGAAGGGGAACCTCAATTTCATGTAACCTTCCATAAGCCGCTTTCAAAAAAAGAGATCGCTAGGGATCCTTCTATTGCATTCGGTGAAGCATATATGAATGGGGACCTTGAAATAGAGGGTAATCTTGAAAAAGCAATTCATTCTATTTATAAAAGGCAAGATAGCTTTTTAGGTGATAGTAAATTGCAATATTTCAAAAGTAAATGGAATTTCTCAAAACAAAAAAATAAAGAAGATATAGCTCACCATTATGATATTGGGAACGATTTCTATAAATTATGGCTTGATGAAACAATGACGTATTCTTGTGCATATTTCCAAAATGAGCAGGATTCTTTAACGACAGCTCAACATAATAAAGTGAATCATATTTTGAAAAAGTTGAACCTTCAAAAAGGTGATACGCTATTAGACATTGGTTGCGGGTGGGGTGAGCTCATTACAGCTGCCGCTAAGCAGTACGGTGTGAAAGCGATGGGAGTAACGTTAAGTGAGGAACAATACGCTAAGACTTCCGAGCGAATTAAAAAAGAGGGACTTACAGATTTAGTTGAAGTGTCTTTACTTGATTACCGAGATATTAAGAATCATAAATTTGATAAAATTGTTAGTGTAGGTATGATTGAACATGTAGGAAAAGACAATATTACGCAATACTTTGAGACAGTTAATAAACTACTAAATGATGGTGGGATCTCTCTTCTTCATTGTATTACTTCTCCAGCCAATGGTGGTGCTACGAATGGTTGGATTGAAAAATATATATTCCCTGGCGGATATGTACCTGCTGTTAACGAATTAATCACGAACATGACAAACGAACAATTTTTCATTGTTGATGTGGAAAGCTTACGTAGACATTACGGGAAAACATTGCAACATTGGTCTCAAAATTTTGAAAACGTACTGGAGGAAGTTCGCAAAACGAAAGATGAGCGATTCATTCGTATGTGGCGCTTATATTTAAATGCATGTGCAGCTTCGTTCTTTACAGGTAATATTGATTTACATCAATTTGTATTTACAAAAGGCATTAACGATACAATTCCGATGACACGTTCTTATATGTATGAATAAGAGCATGTAACCAAGTAGCTCTCTACTACTCATCGGGTGTAAATAAAATGATGGTAGGACATAGGTCTATAACTTAACGTCGAGATGGGAATCAGAAAATGATTTCTATCTCGACTTTTTTTAATATATAATTTCAAAACCAAAACTATATACTTTTGATAATAAAAATATATAATAAATATAGAGTCGAAAATATATGAGCAAGGAAGTTGAAGAATATGACATTAACAATGGGCTTTATTGGATTTGGAAAATCAGCTAACCGCTATCATTTACCTTATGTAAATACACGTAAAAATATAAAAGTAAAAACGATTTTTGCTCGCCAAATTAATGAAGAATTAGCGGCTCCATATGAGGAAAAAGGTGTTAGTTTCACTACTGATTTGGATGAATTGTTGAATGATAAAGAAATTCAAGTGGTGACGGTCTGTACGCCAGCACATACGCATTACGAATTAGCGAAAAAAGTTATACTTGCTGGAAAATCAGTTATCGTTGAAAAACCATTTTGCGATACAGTAGAACATGCGAAAGAATTATTAGCTTTAGGACGAGAGAAAGGTGTAGTAATTATGCCTTATCAAAACCGCCGTTTTGATGGTGATTTTTTAGCTGTGAAGCAAGTTGTAGAACAAGGATTCCTTGGTGATATCGTTGAGGTTGAATCACATATTGATTATTTCCGTCCCGGTTTAATCACTCACGAAGGTCCAAAAGAAGAAGGTTCATTTTATAGTTTGGGTATTCATACGATGGACCGTATGATTTCATTATTCGGCCGTCCTGATACGGTGACATACGATATTCGTAATAATGAAGTGGAAGGTGCGGTTGATAACTATTTCGATGTTGGTCTACATTACGGAAATCAGCTGAAAATTAAACTGAAAACGAACCATGTTGTAGCGAAAGATTATCCACGCTTTATCGTTCATGGAACAAATGGATCGTTTATTAAATACGGTGAAGATCAGCAGGAAAATGATCTGAAAGCGGGTATTATGCCTGAAAGTGCAGGATTTGGTGAAGATTCGCCGATGTACTATGGGGTTGCTAAATATCGAAATGCAAACGGTGACTGGATTGAAAAACAAATTAAAACACCGCTTGGTGATTACGGGTGTTTCTATGATGCGGCGTATGAAACAATTGTCAATGGTGCACCAAAACTTGTAAAAGACGAAGAAGCGGTAACAAATATTGAAATCTTGGAAAACGGATTTGCTGCTCCATCACCTTCAGTTTACAAACTTGAGGCTTTAAACTTGAATGAATAGAAGAGGGAATACAGCATAAAGGAGGTATGGAAATGGCAAGCGGATCAACACAAGTAAAATACCTCGGCATTTACCAAAAAATTAAACAGCAAATTTTAGACGGCGAATATAAAATCAACGAAAAAATTCCAAGTAGCCCCGTCCTTGCTGAAGAATTTGGCGTTTCAGTCCTTACCATAAAAAAAGCGCTGGATTTGTTAGTTAGAGACGGCTATATCATCCGCCGGCGCGGAAGTGGAACAGTCGTTCAAGATTGGCGTCAGCAGGAAAAGGCACGAATGATTCAAACTTTAACAGGTACGAAAGCTGTTTACGGCAGTGAGGTAGAAAGTAAAATTATCGAGTTTACGATTGTTGGTGCTGATGAAGTAATTGCTGAGAAATTGGGAGTTTCAATCGGTGATTTCGTCTATAAAATCATCCGCCTTCGCATCATCCACAGCATTCCGACGATTATGGAGCATACATGGATGCCCATTTCGGTCATCCCAGGTGTTGAAGCTTCAGTTTTAGAGGAGTCGATATACTCGCACATTCAAAATAAACTAGGTCTTGAAGTAGGGACATCCGTTGTCAGGGTCAAAGGAATTCGCCCAGATGATAAAGAAAAACAATTTATGAACTTAACAAATCAAGATTTTCTAATGAGAGTTGAACAAGTGGCCTACTTAACGGATGGACGCACTTTTGAGTACTCTTACGCCGATCATTTGCCGGAAACCTTTGAATTCGAAACAGTCATTACCGCAAAAAGTTATAAAGAGGCATAAAAAATAGGTTGGGGCAAGTATTGCCTCAACCTATTTTTATATCTTCAATATAGTAGGAACGATTATTATTCATCAGCTGTAATAAGCATGGACGTGTTCCCGTTTTTTTCAAGGTGAACCTCTCCCCAACTGCAGAGGGAATCGAGTATCGCTCCTAAAGACGAACCGTAATCGGTTAAAGAATACTCTACTTTCGGTGGCACTTGGTCATATACTTTTCTTTGGATTACATCGTCTTCTTCCAGTTCCCGTAATTGTTGCGTTAACATTTTTTGAGTAATACCAGGCATTAAACGTTTTAATTCGCTCGTTCTTTTTGTTCCTTTCTTTAAATGGCAAAGGATAACGACTTTCCACTTTCCACCAATAACTTCTAAAGTTGCTTCGACAGGAATATTATATGTCTTCATAAAAAACTCCTTTGATAAATTTAGATTACAGTTTTGGATTCACATACGTTGTAATACTAAAATTATTTCTTTTTAGTGCTTATAATACTTTAAAGTGCGTACTATTTATTGTGCTAAATATCGTTCATAATAACCGATGTAAGAGAGAAATAAGCAGAACGGCACTTGAAAATGCATACGTTACTTTTTAGTACCTATAATACTTTAAAGTGTGTACTATTTATTGTGCTAAATATATTTCATAATAGCACATGTAAGTAAGAAATGAATAAAATGTATTTTGAAGTGCATTGGAAATTGGTTCGCCATAACGCTATGGGGAAATTCACACAAAAAATGATTAATTACTCCAAGACTTAACAGTTGATTAATCTTACTGTAATGTATAAAATTACAGTAAGATTTTTAAAAGTGAGTGGTTATCGTCTGTAAAATGTAGTTTCAATAATTTTATAAAAGAAGCATGAAAAGAAACATGAAAAGAAACGAATAGTAGAAATAAACGAAACATTGCCGAATAAATAATATTACGTGTATTTGTTTCTGAACTGTAATCTTTTTTAATACATTTCAATAACCGATATTTAAAATGTACGTTTCATAAAGAAAATTAAAGGAGTGAGTGAAATATGGTGGTTTTATATACAACAACAAGCTGTGGTTCATGTCGAAAAGCGAAAGCATGGCTTGAAGAGAATCAAATTGATTATACTGAAAAAAATATCGTATCCAATTCTCTTACAGTCGATGAACTTAAATCCATTCTTCGTTTAACTGAAGATGGTGCTACTGAAATTATTTCAACTAGATCTAAAACTTTTCAAGACTTAAATATAAATATAGATGAACTTTCGCTGAATGAATTTTATAAATTAATAATTGAGCATCCGCTAATGTTACGTCGCCCAATTATGCTGGACGAGAAAAGATTACAGATTGGTTTTAATGACGAAGAAATTCGTAAATTTTTACCACGTAGCGTTCGAACATTCTTAAATATTGAACTGCAAAAGTTGGCTAATTAATAAGTAATAGTATGAAAGAGAAATTTTTTGAAAGGAGGAAACAGAAGGTGATAGAAGTATGCGTTACAGTTAATTATAAAGATAGAAACTATCAAACAAATGTTATTGTAAGCAAAGATACGGTGTGGACAAAAATTAAACAATTGGCAGAAGAACAAGTCAAAAAACAGTGGGATTTTTAAATTTGATTATTTAAAAAATGAAGTTGTAGGTTAGAGATTATAACTAAATCCAAGACTTTTCAGCAATTAAATATAAAAAAAATTTGAAAGGAGGAAACAGAAAATGATAGAAGTATGCGTAACAGTTAATTATAACGATAGAAATTATCAAACAAATGTTATTGTAAGCAAAAATACGATATGGACAAAAATTAAACAGTTGGCAGAAGAACAAGTGAAGAAACAATGGAGTCTTTAAATGTATTTTTAACTTAAAAAGCTAAATGAAGTTATGGAATATAGGCGAGTTCGGATAGAATATAAAGGAATTTATTTTTTATGGTAAGAATTATTTATATATATTTTAACATTCGACCAGCCTATCTGTAATATTTATGGCTACAGTATGTTAATATACGAGAAACAACATTTTTGATCATAGGAGGAAAACAATGAACAGCGACTTTACCTTGGCCATTCACAGTTTAACTTATTTAGCTTTACAGCCAGACCGGATGTCAACAAGTAGTGCTATTTCAGAAAGTGCAGGTGTTCATCCAGTACGCATTCGCAAAGTGCTAAGTTTGTTAAAAAAACATAAGTTCATACAATCAAAAGAGGGAACTGGTGGAGGTTTTATTTTCGCTCGTGATTTAAGTGAAGTTAATCTCTGGCATATTTATCAAATAACCTCTGAAGGTGCATTGCAGCCGAAGTGTCCGGAATCGAATGATCAGTGTGTTGTAGGATCGAACATGCGAAAAGTTCTTTTTGCCATTTTCTTAGGCGCGGAAGAGCATCTAGGTGAATACTTAAAGAATTATACAATGAAAGAAGTTGTTGATCTTATTAATCAAGAACGTTAAGCGGCTTAAAGATTATATAGCCGTGAGTTCTTAACACTTAAATGTAATGAAAAATATTACAGTTCAATTTCGTTTTTATATCTTTTATATCGTCACAAAAAATATTTATAAGAAGGTGAAAAATTATGATGTCAAATAATAATCAAGTTTTAAAAGTAGGAGATTGGGTTCGTGGAATATCAAATGAGGGTGAATTCATAGTTGGTTACATTGTATCCCTTGATAAAGTGGAAGATGTAGTTACAGTTAGCATTGTGAAACGTGACGACAAGTACACAATAAACGAAGCGATTTTACTCTTTAGTAAACACGTTAACAAACTCCCTGAATCAAAGGTAATCAATAAGGAGCAAATTCTTTATCTTATAGATTTAGCATTATTAACAGGGGATGAAGAATGGTTTATTGAGCTTTCTTCAAAATTAAACTCGATAAAAGAGCTAGTTAATGGGGGAGTTTAAAAATTATAATAAATATAATATCTATTTGTATTTTTAAGTTTCTGTAAAATCAATCCTTTGGTTTTAAATAATTCCATTCATCAAATATTATCTATCATCAATAGCTTAGATGTGTAAAGTCATTTCACTGCCAATAACGATAATTATGTAAATAAGCTGTCCAAATGGGCAGCTTATTGCAATTAGTCACGTCTAAATGGACCTTTTGGAGCAATTAGCTCTAAATTAGTACCATCTGGATCACGGAAGTAGGCAACACCTGTACCAAATCCAGATTTCAAGCCATCATCTTCTTGGAAGACAATAGGTTCTCCATCTGGTTCTATTCCAATTGCTTTTAGACGTTCTACAGCGGCATCGATATCTTCTACTTCAAAACAAAGGTGCATCGCACTAATTTGATCATTTGAGTAAGAGGCTTTATCTGATTTAGGGACAACGTATTCTAGAATGTCGATATTCAAATTGTCTAAGTGTAGGTTGGCATATTTAATACGAGTATCTTCAAGTCCTTGGGTTTGCGCCATTCTCTTTCCGCCAATTTCATCGATGTTTGATATTTTCTTACCTGTTAATGCTTCATAAAAAACGATAGATTTTTCTAAATTACTTACTGTAATTCCGACGTGATTTACTTGTGAGAATCCTGCTGTTTTTTCACTCATTTTTGTTGCCTCCTATTTTTAGGTGGTGTAGTGTATTTGTTTCACCAATCTTTTACTGTAATTAAAATGAGCCTTTAGTAGGAGTTCTATTCTAAGTCGTTTGTAACAACACACGAGAAATATAAGAGTGTTTTTTGATCGGAAAAGAATCTAGTATCGGCTAGGTTCTTTTTATTTTTCATTTGTCTTGATACAAAAATTTGATGAATTTGAATTACAGCCATTAAGCAAAAAAGTTTGATATGAAAAATATTATTCTTTAGTACATACATTTTTAAGATGTTAAATATATTTCATAATAGTCTCTGTAAGATAGGGATAAGTAGAATAGTACTTTAAAGTACCTATAGCACTTTAAAGTGCGTACTTTTTATAACTTTGAATATCATTCATAATAGCACCAGTAAGAAGAAAACAAGCTTTACGGTACTAGTTACCAACGATGTTACAGCAGTTTATTTAGAAGCAGATTGATTGAAAGGTTGTACTATATGGCCTAATAATTTCAAAAAATGCCGCAGTGGCATAAAACAATTATGGAGGTTAAAGATATGAGTACTTCAAATTTGAATGAAATAAGTAAACAAATTTTAAAAGAGGAGGAAACACTTCAATTTTCCTCTTTTACAAATGAAGATGCCTTGCAACTAGGTTTATTTATCGTTGAAACAGCAAAGCGAGAGGGGAAATTGATTGCTGTTGATATAACGAAAAATGGTGTGCAATTATTTCATTTCAAGATGACAGGGACAAATGAGGAAAATACGAAATGGATTGAGCGTAAAAAACGAGTCGTTTCCCTGCATGATCGTAGCTCGTATTATATGCAGATACAAAGTGAAATAACTGGAATTTCATATAATGAAAAATATCTTTTAGATACTTCGGAATATGCTGCGTTTGGTGGATGCTTTCCTATCAGAATAAAAAACGTAGGGGTTATTGGAATGATAACAGTTTCAGGATTACCGCCAGAAGTAGATCACGAATTGGTAGTAAGAGCAGTTAAAAATCATTTGAACCAATAGTTGTAGTGAATAAATAATTAACTTTAGGGGGCAATACTATGCCATTAATTGAACTAAATACTTGGCCAACCATGTCAACAGAAGAAAAGCAGGAATTCATTTATAATGTAACGGAACTTACAATAAACCTATTAAAAATTGTCCCTGACAAAATTCAAGTGTTGATAACGGAACTTGAGAAAGAAAATTGGGGGAAAGCTGGGGCTGTAGCAAGTGATGCTACCTTTGCCGAGAAAAGTAGGGTGTCCAATTGGGAGACAAAAGAGTCTTACGATACACCGGGTCGTAACGTTGATGGGATGGCTATTATTAAGATTGATATATGGAATACATTTGATCAAGATACAAAGGATAAGTGGGTAAACGAACTTACACAATTAACATCTAAATATACTCATGCACCTTTGGATAAAGTCCTTATTCTTATCCGTGAAATGATTCCAGGAAACTGGGGGCAAAGTGGTGTAACGGGAGCCAATGAAGATTTTCTTTCCAAAAGTCGTACATTTTAATGATTAAATAAAAAGGAAAAAATGAACATATTTCTGTTCGTTTTTGCCTTTTTTATTATTTGTCTGCGGTAATGAGCATGAGTGTATTCTCACCCTTTTCTAGATGAAAAGGATAAGAGAATCTAGTATAGAATCTAAAGATTGATTGTAATCAGTTAAAGAATATTCTATGTCCGGTTGTACGCTATTCTTCGGATAGCACTGTTTTTCCATTTTTAATCGATATCCTCTAAAGTTGCCTCTACAGGAAGAGTGTATTTCTCCATATGAAACTCTTCATTGTTGAATGTAGATTTCAATTTTGAGCAAAATAAGCTAGGTTATGTAAATGTTACTTTTTAGTACCTACAGCACTTTAAAGTACGTACTATTCATTATGTTAAATGTATTTCATAATAGTACATGCAAGAGAAAAGCGAGAAGTACGATACTAAAAAGTGCCTATAGTACTTTAAAGTGCGTTCTTTAAAAAGAGAATGAAACCATTCATAATAGCGTTTGTAGAGATTAAATATATTTTTTAGAAGATAAAAGGGCCTTTTTATCGCACTATTATGATGGGAATTATAGGGAAGAGGGGAAACTCAATTGAATTCATATACAGCAACGTATTCAGAAGTTCAGACGAATCGAAGAAGTATATTAGCGCTATTAGCGCTAGCAATTAGTGCGTTCGGGATTGGGACAACTGAATTTGTTAGTGTCGGTTTATTACCATCTATTTCGGAAGATTTACATGTTTCGGTTACAACAGCTGGTTTAACAGTTTCTTTATATGCGTTAGGCGTAGCGTTTGGTGCTCCGGTATTAACGTCATTAACAGCTAATATGTCACGAAAAACGTTATTAATGTGGATTATGATTATTTTCATTATTGGTAACGGAATAGCAGCTGTAGCAACAAGCTTCACTGTATTACTTATTGCGCGAATCGTTTCTGCACTTTCGCATGGTGTGTTTATGTCAATTGGTTCAACGATTGCTGCGGCACTTGTACCAGAAAATAAACGTGCTAGCGCGATTGCAATTATGTTTACGGGCGTAACGGTTGCGACTATTACAGGGGCACCAATTGGAACATTTATTGGTCAACAATTTGGCTGGAGAACATCATTTTTAGCAATTGTAGTAATTGGAATTATTGCCTTAATCGCAAATAGTATTCTCATTCCATCGAATATGAAAAAAGGTACGTCTGTATCATTCCGCGATCAATTTAAATTGATTACGAATGGAAGACTGTTACTAGTTTTCATCATTACTGCATTAGGATATGGGGGGACATTCGTAACATTTACGTATTTATCTCCGTTGTTACAAGAGGTAACAGGATTTAAAGCAAATACGGTTACTATCATTTTATTAGTGTATGGAATCGCCATTGCGATAGGGAATGTGATTGGCGGGAAATTATCGAATCATAATCCAATTCGAGCGCTATTTTACATGTTCTTTATTCAAGCGATTATATTATTTGTTTTAACATTTACAGCGCCATTTAAAGTAGCTGGGTTAATTACAATTATTTTCATGGGACTATTCGCATTTATGAATGTTCCAGGGTTACAAGTATATGTCGTAATGTTAGCTGAACGATTTGTACCGAGTGCTGTCGATGTTGCATCGGCAATTAATATTGCGGCGTTTAATGCTGGGATTGCTCTTGGTGCTTACTTAGGCGGTATTGTAACGAACTCGTTAGGGTTAATTCATACGGCTTGGGTAGGCGGCATTATGGTAGTAGGTGCTGTTATTTTAACAGCATGGAGTATGACATTAGAAAAAAGAGATCAAGTAAAATAAAGTGAAACTTTAATCAGTGGGAGTGTTCTTCTACCAATGATTATTAGCCCTCACCAATTGGACGTTTACGGGCAGTTTATTTCCCACTTAACGTCTTTGCTTCAGCCGAATTTTGAAGTGTGAATTTTACTGCCCAGCAAATAGCGGGATAAAAGGAGAGAAAATAAAATGAAAAACTTACAAAGTAAAACAGTATTAAATAATGGTGTAGAAATGCCTTGGTTCGGTTTAGGTGTATTTAAAGTAGAAGAAGGACCAGAACTTGTAGAAGCAATTAAATCAGCGATTAAAGCAGGATACCGCAGCATCGATACAGCGGCGATTTACGGAAATGAAACAGCTGTAGGTGAAGGAATCCGTGCTGGTATTGAAGTGACTGGAATTTCAAGAGAAGAATTATTTATCACTTCAAAAGTATGGAACGCAGATCAAGGATATGAAGAAACAATTGCTGCATATGAAGAGAGCTTAAAAAAATTAAAACTAGATTATTTAGATTTATATCTTGTTCACTGGCCTGTAGAAGGAAAATATAAAGATACGTGGAGAGCGTTAGAAACACTTTATAAAGAAAAGCGCGTACGTGCAATTGGTGTAAGTAACTTCCAAATCCATCACTTGCAAGATGTAATAAAAGATGCTGAAATTAAGCCAATGATTAACCAAGTGGAATACCATCCACGTTTAACGCAAAAAGAATTACAAGCTTTCTGTAAAGAACAAGGTATTCAAATGGAAGCATGGTCACCGCTAATGCAAGGTCAATTATTAGATAATGAAACATTACAAGCAATTGCTGATAAACACGGTAAAACAACAGCGCAAGTTATCCTACGTTGGGACTTACAAAATGGAGTTATTACAATTCCAAAATCAACGAAAGAACACCGTATTATTGCAAACGCTGATGTATTTAACTTTGAATTAACGAAAGAAGATATGGAAAAAATCGATGCGTTAAATCAAAATCACCGCGTTGGTCCAGATCCTGATAACTTTGATTTCTAATAGAAATGAGTAAAAGAGTGCAAAAAATTGCGCTCTTTTTTTATAGTTTCTATTCAATAAAGTGTTTCTGTTTATGACTTTTGAATTGTTTTAGGTTATGTGGAAAACTGATTTTAAAATAGTATAAAGTTTGACATAAAATAATGCATTCTATAAAATGTATGCTATAGCATGTATATTATAAGTTGTTTGGAGGTGGCATATGGGCTTATATGATTTAACAGGATATCTTGTTCATCGTACTGATGTGAAGTTAACAAATTATATAAGGTAAGTTATTATCACATATTCCTTATATAATTTATCATTTATATGCTATAGCATATAAATATCATTTCTTAACTTGTAATGTTCAAAATTTAAATAATATAGTAAAAAATTTATGAAACGAGGAGATTTTAGTTATGGAAAAATTCATATTAGCGTTTGATAGAGAACTTGTAATTGCAGAAAAAACAGATTCATCATGGAGCGTCCACTCGCAGTTTGTAGGTGCTAATCCGGTTGCTTTAGCTTTAGATCCATACGACCCAGAAAGAATGTATTGTGGTACTTTTGATAGGGGATTATGGAGAAGCAAAGATGGAGGAAGTTCATGGGAAGCGATTGGTACGTTACCTTCATTTGGTGAAGTTTTCCCAGCTAATGCTATTCATATGAGAGCTATTACAGCGGTTTCTGTATCTCCAGCGAAGGGTGATGACCGTAACGGGATCGTATATGTAGGAACTGAACCGAGCGCAATGTTTGTATCCAAAAATGGAGGAGACAGTTTTGAATTGCTAACGGATTATCGACAAATGCCATCGTATTCATCATGGTTCTTTCCTCAAAGAACATATACGCACCACGTAAAACATATTGAAATTGATGCTAATAATCCAGAAACTATTTATACAACGATTGAGGTTGGGGGATTAATTAAAAGTGTAGATGGCGGTATGACGTGGACTGAGGAAAAAGAGGGGAACTATCCTCAAGATATTCACATTCTTAAATCGCATCGCAATGCTCCAAATCGTTTATACGGGGTGTTAGGTGATTCATTCTTGAAAGAACCAGGTCAAGAATATGCGGAGAGTAATGATGGAGGTAAGACTTGGAACTATATGTGTAGTGGGCTAAAGCATCATTACGCATATCAAATGGCAGTTAACCCAAATGATCAAGAAAATATTATTATCGCAACATCTTCAAATCCACACGTAGCGCATGATTACAATAATGGAAATTGTGAATCATTTATTTATAAGAAAGAAAAAGATCAACCTTGGGCAGAAATGAATGCAGGTTTACCAACTCCTAAAGGCACAATCATACCAGTATTAAAGGGAACAAGTGATGGAACGTTTTATCTGTTTAGCAATAAAGGAGTGTATCAGTCAGTAGACGGTGGTTCAAATTGGACATCATTAGAGATTCCTTGGGAGAATAGATTTATGGAACAACATCCTTATGAGATGTTAATTATTAAATAAGCAATGAGTATAGTTTTTACTACTATTCATTAAGAATGGTTAGTTGAATTTAAATTGAAAATGTAAAAAGCCAGGTAATGCGTTATTCATGCCACCTGGCTTTTTTGCTGGTTAAAGTTATATTTGTGTAAATATGAAACACGCAGGATATATTAATAGAGAATGGATAAAATAGTATCGAATGATCACTAGATTGTATCAATGATGTTATAAGACGTTTTTTAGGTGAACTGAAGTGGTTTAAATGAAGCAGTTTAGTTAGATTCAGTATGAATGGCAAATTGGTGTTATGGAGTTCAATGATTCAAAAATGAACGAATTTAAACGCATATTATCTTCACGATGGATCATTTTGAAGAATATTAAAACTCAGGAGGAAATGAATTATGACAAAAGATTTCTACACTGCACTGAAAGAAAGACGTACTTACTATGGGATTAATAAAGAGGTACAAGTATCGGATGAAAAAATTAAAGAAATCGTGGAGTTTGCTGTGAAGCATACTCCATCAGCTTTCAATTCTCAAACTGCGCGATTAGTTGTATTATTTGGTGAAGCTCATGATAAATTATGGGATATTACAACTGAAACTTTAAGAAAAGTAGTTGGAGATGGAGATTTTTCAGGAACGCAACAAAAAATGGATTCCTTTAAAGCAGGTTATGGAACAGTACTATTCTTTGAAGATGAGGCTATCGTTAAATCGCTTCAAGAAAAATTTGCTGCATATGCTGAAAACTTCCCAATTTGGTCACACCAAGCATCAGGTATGCATCAATTAGTCGTGTGGACAGGATTAGAAGCAGAGGGATTAGGGGCATCTTTACAACATTATAATCCATTAATTGATGATGAAGTGAAAACAGAATGGAATGTTCCTGCTAATTGGAAACTAATTGCACAAATGCCATTTGGTAATCCAACAGCTGCACCAGGAGAAAAAGAATTCCAACCGCTTGAAGAGCGTGTGAAATTTCATAAGTAATATTCAAATGTAATAATGTGGTCTAGTTATAGCAGAGTTATTCGCTCTTTTGAGGGATAGGGATATGCTATTGATGAAATCCGAAAAACACTATTATATTTTTAAAAAGAACAAGGCGATCATTTTTGATCGCCTTGTTTAACATTTGTACAATTAATCTATGCATTAAGCTTAATAAGCTAAACCGCATGAATGAATCGTTATTTTTATTATCGAGTTATAGTTACCAAACGTTTTTCAATACTATTTTACCTATTGCTTTATTCGACTCCAAATGTTCATGTGCTTGTTCGACTTCATCAAACGTAAACGTTTTAGAATCTAGCAATGGACGAAGTTTTCCTTCTTCTACTATTTGAGTTAGTTTAGTTAAAATTTCCCCGCAAGCGTCACGTTTATCTGTATGTAATATTTTTAATGCCATAAAAGTAACGTGCAGAGTAAGTCCTTTTGCGTGTAAAGAAGAGAGGTCATGGGTTGAACGAGCTGCAATTGTTACGACAGTTCCATTGACTGCAGCAGCTTCAAAAGAATGATCGAGATTTTTGCCACCTACCGTATCAAATATAACTTCAAATCCGTTGCCATTCGTATGTTTTTGCACATATTCTTGAACAGATTCTTCTTTATAATTAATAGCTATGTTGGCTCCTAGACGATGAGCTATTTTCATTTTATTTTGCTGAGAAGCTGTTGTGAAAACTTCAGCACCTGCCCATTTAGCTAATTGGATGGCTACGTGTCCTACGCCACCAGTAGCTCCATGAATGAGAACATTTTGACCAGGTTTAATATTTGCACGATCAAATAAAGATTCCCAAGCTGTAATTGCAACTAATGGTAGAGCAGCTGCTTCTTCCATTGTTAAATTGTTAGGTTTGTGAGCAATCAGTCGTGCATCAGCAAGCATAAATTCTGCAAGTGCACCTCCAGTTTCTTTAAAACCTCCGGCACATCCGTATACTTCATCCCCAGATTTGAATTTCGAAACACCTTCTCCTACTTCAATGACAATACCAGCTACATCTCCGTGTAATATAGCTGGAAACTCAGGAGCGACTGCTGAAACGGCACCACTACGCATTTTTGTATCGATTGGATTTACACTAGTTGCTTTTACATGAATGAGAACATGACCTGGTAAAGTTTTCGGTTTTGAAACTTCTTCTAATTGAAATACAGATGAATCCCCAAAAGAATGGATAATTTGTGCTTTCATTGTTTATTACCTCCTGTTCGTGGTTATAGCATAGCAAAGCACAAAAAATAAGTATAATATTTTGAATTTGGCTAGTGAGAATCTTATATAAAGAAGAGTAAAGTGTGTGAAATGATGTAACGCACTTGCAAAAGCAACTGTAAAGCTTTTTGAAGAAAGGATAGATGTTATTTTTGCAGCATGATTTAGTAATTACGTTTATCCCGCTATTTGCCGGGCAGTAAGACCCCCACCTCAAAGTTCAGCGGAAGCAAAGAAGTTATGTGGGGGTCGGGCTGCCCGTAAAAGCCCGATTGGTGAGGGCTAATAATCAGTGTGGGGGATGAACAAAACCCCCACTGATTAAAGTTTCACTTTATTATTACTCACTTAGTATAGGTACTTAAAAGTGCCTACATCACTTTAAAGTACGTACTGTTATTCATGTTATGACCGATTTATAATAACACTCGTAGCATAAAGAAAGTTATAACGATTACAATCGGCAACAATGTGGTGTTACAGCATTGTCTATGAGTTTTGAGAAGAAATATGAAAAGTAAAGAAAACTATAGATTTATATGAATGAAGGAGAGTGAGTGAAACACATGGAAAAGTTTGCGAATCATTTTGGATATAATCGTATGTTTGCGAAAGATCAACTTACGTTAGGAGTTCACATTCCGATTGAAAATTATCAGTTTCATGCTCCAACGATGGAAAAACAAGTAGAGTTAGTACAAAAAGCAGAACAATACGGTTTTACAGGCGTATGGCTTCGAGATGTTTTGCTACAAGATCCTGACTTTGGCGATCCTGCAACAGGTCAAATTTACGATATGATGATTTATTTGACGTATTTAGCAAGCAAAACAGAGAAAATCGCATTTGGAACGTCGGCAACTGTATTGTCACTTCGTCATCCATTGCGTGTGGCGAAAGAAGTTGCGACATTGGATCAACTATTTCCAGAAAGAATTATGCTTGGCGTTTCATCCGGTGACAGACGTGCTGATTTTAAAGCGTTAGGTGTTAGTCATGAAACAAGAGGTGAAAAGTTTAGAGAAGCGTTTGCTTACTTGGAAGAGATTTTGTATAAAAACTTCCCATCTATCCAGTCGACGCTAGGAGAAGTGCATGGAGCGAATTTAGTTCCAAAACCGTCTAAGCACGTTCCAACCTTTATCACAGGTTTTAGTCAGCAAAATATGGAATGGTTCGCTGAACATGGCGATGGATGGATGTATTACCCACGTAGTCCGGTACATCAGGCAGCAGCAATTGGACAATGGCGAGAACTAGTAGAGGATTATCATCAAGATGTATTCAAACCATTTATACAACCGATGCATTTAGACTTATCCGAAGATCCAAATGAACGACCTACACCAATACGTTTAGGTTACCGTACAGGGCGTAAGGCACTAATTGAATTACTTGATATATACCGAAGTATTGGTGTGAATCACTTATTCCTTGCTCTATTTGATGGTCAACGCCCGGCTGACGAAGTATTGGATGAGCTAGGAGAAGAAGTACTACCTCATTTCCCTGCGTTGTAAAGGAGTATAAAGAATGAAGGTGATAGGACTTATGCAATATGGAGATAAAAATGTATTACAAGAGATGGAAATGAACAAGTAATGGATTCAATGACATTTCTTTTATTCGGAGCGACAGGGGATTTAGCGACACGCAAAATGTATCCGGCTTTATACAAACTATTTAGTAATCAAAATATACCGCAATCTATTTCGATTATCGGTATTGGCAGAAGGTTAATGTCAGATGTGGAATTTCAAACAAAGGTAGAACAATCCCTTGCTACATTTTCTAGAATATCTACTGATGACGAATCAGGAGTAGAAGAATTTATTAGCACATTTCGTTATTGTCAATTAGATACAGCGAATATAGAGGACTATCAAGATTTGTTGAGTCTTGTAAAGAGGCGTGAAACAGAATTAAACATTCCTAAAAATCGCATGTTTTACCTATCTGTTATACCAGAAGTATTTGATGTAATTGCTTTAAATATTAAGGAAAGTGGATTGTGGGCTACAAAAGGATTGAACCGTCTCATTATAGAAAAGCCTTTTGGTCATAATGTAAAATCTGCTCGTGAGCTAAATACGAAGGTAATTAAAAGTTTTGATAAAGCTGATATTTATTGTATTGATCATTATCTTTGAAAATGGATGGTAACTAGGAATACACAAAAAAACTATTGCGAAATAAAGAATCTTTATTTCGAGACATTTTTATTGACGATAGTAATTTATATAGTTAATATACTAGACGTAAGGTTATTTAATTACTAAAAGTAATTGAATATACATTAGTTTGTTAAGTTCGATAAATAAGTAAGTTGTGGTAGAAATGCTTTGAATTGGCACTATTAATATTGGGGACAATTAGAAAGCGAAAGGTATAAAAAAGAATTGGAATTTGATAACTCTTTGTTTTTTATAAAACATGGGCTTCTGTACAATTCATTTCTAATATATTGACCAGGATTATACAACAAGAGGGGGACTGAAATTGGAATCAATGACCTTTGTTTTATTTGGAGCGACAGGGGACTTAGCGAAACGTAAAATTTACCCCGCACTATATAACTTATATAGAGATCAAAAGCTTCCAAAGCAAATATCCGTTATTGGGCTTGGAAGACGTGAAGTATCTCATATAGATTTTCAAAAAAGAATAAAAGAATCAATAGAGACGTTTTCCCGTCATAGAGAAGCAGGTACTCCAGAACTCGAAGGTTTTTTAGATAATTTTCGTTATTGTCCATTAGATGTGAGTAAGCCGGAAGACTATGAGAGATTATTACAAGTCGTTCGTGAAAGGGAAGAAGAACTAAACATAAAAGGTAATAGAATGTTCTACCTTTCAGTTGCACCTGAATTTTTCGAGACAATTGCTTTAAATATTAAGGAAAGCGGACTCGATAAAACGGATGGATGGAAACGTTTGATGATTGAGAAACCGTTCGGGCACGATCTTAAATCTGCTCGTGAGCTTAATGATAAGCTTAGTCGAACGTTTGAAGAAGATGAGATATACCGTATTGATCATTATTTAGGTAAGCCGATGATTCAAAACCTTGAAGCATTAGAATTTGCAAATCCTGTTCTCCAATCGATTTGGAATAAAGAACATATAGCGAATGTACAAATCACAGCGAGTGAAACAGTTGGGGTTGAAGAAAGAGCAGGATATTATGATCATGCAGGAGCAATTCGTGATATGGTTCAAAATCATATGTTACAAATATTAATGATGACTGCTATGAATCTGCCGGAAAAGATTAACGCATGTGAAATTCGAGAGGAAAAACGAAAGGTAATGGAGACGCTTCGTAAAGTGAAAAAAGAAGATGTTCAGAACCATATCGTTCGCGGCCAATACTCTGCAGGAGAGATAAAAGGCGGGCAAGTTGTAGCATATAAAAAGGAGCCAGGAGTAAATCCTTCTTCTAACATAGACACATTTGTTGCTGCTCGCTTGTGGATCGATAATCCATTTTGGACAGGCGTTCCATTTTATATACGAACAGGCAAAAGAATGAAAGAAAAGTCTACTCGTATTGTAATCGAATTTAAAAATACGTTAAAACAGCAGTATCAAGATAATAATCCAAATGCAGAACCTAACTTATTAATAATTGAAATTAGCCCAGGTGAGAACGTTTCATTACAGTTAAATAGTAAAAATCCATTGAAAAATGGAGAGATTGAACCAATCCGTATTAACTTTACTTGCGAGCAAGCGGATGTGGGAGTACCTGAAGCATATGAAAGACTTATCCATGATGCTGTGAGTGGAGACGCTACATTCTTTGCACACTGGAGAGAAGTTGAATTGTCATGGGAATGGGTACAACCAATTCTTGAAGCATTCGAGGAAAACGTATTACCACTTCATGAATATGAGTCTGGTTCATATGGTCCAGATGCGTCTAATGAATTATTGCAAGAAAGTGGATTTAAATGGTGGTTAGATCAAGAAACGGAAAAATAAGTACTTTCTTTGATGAAAGTATTTAGGGGGACGATTACTATGACACAAAACATAAATCAATTAGCAGTGAATACACTTCGTACGTTATCAATTGATGCTATTAATGCGGCAAATTCAGGTCATCCAGGTCTTCCGATGGGAGCAGCACCGATGGCTTATGCATTATGGGCAAATCATTTAAATCACAATCCTAAAAACTCAGAATGGTTTAACCGTGATCGTTTCGTATTATCGGCGGGACATGGATCTAGTCTATTATATAGCCTACTCCATTTAGCCGGGTATGATGTTTCAATTGATGACTTGAAAAAATTCAGAAAGTTAAATAGTAAAACACCAGGACATCCTGAGTTTGGTCATACTCCTGGAGTTGAAGCGACTACAGGCCCGTTAGGACAAGGGATTGCCAATGCTGTAGGAATGGCAATGGCAGAAGCTCATTTAGCAGCGAAGTTTAATAAGGATGGTCACTCTATTATAGATCACAATACGTACGCTTTAGTTGGAGATGGTGACTTAATGGAGGGTGTCTCTTATGAAGCGATGTCAATGGCAGGACATATGAAACTTGGTAAGTTAATTGTATTGTATGATTCAAATGAAATTTCACTTGATGGTGAATTAAACATTGCTTTCTCTGAAGATATTCAGAAACGGGTAGAATCTGCACAATGGCAATATGTAAGAGTTGAAGATGGAAACGATGTTGATGCTATCACAAGAGCCATTCAATTAGGAAAAGAAAATATGGACCAACCTACTCTTATAGAAGTCAGAACAATTATAGGTTATGGAAGTCCAAAAGTTGCTGGAACAAACAAAGCACATGGTAATCCGCTTGGAGTAGAAGAGGCGACAGCGACAAAACAAGTGTATGGTTGGCATTATGAGGAAGACTTCTTTGTGCCTGAAGAAGTAACAGCTCATTTTAATGATTTGAAACAAAAAGGTATTGAAAAAGAGAACGAATGGAATGAGCAGTTCAACGTATACAGAGAATCGAACCCTGCACTAGCAGATGAATTAGAAAAAGCGATTACAGGTGAGGTTTTAATCGAAGCGAAAGACATTCTATCCTTTGATACTGAAAAAACGATTTCCACTCGTGTTGCAAGTGGGGAAGCTATTAATCATTATGTGAAATCGATTCCTTCTATTTTCGGTGGAAGTGCGGATCTTTCTCATTCTACGATGACAGATATAAAAGGTGAAGCAGTGTATGCAGTAGAATCGTATGCTGGTCGAAATATATACTTCGGTGTACGTGAACATGCAATGGGAGCGGCCGCGAATGGACTGGCTCTTCATGGAGGAGTAAAACCGTTCGTAAGTACATTCTTTGTATTTAACGATTATCTTCGTCCATCTATTCGACTTGCTGCATTGCAAAAGTTACCTGTTACGTACGTATTTACACATGATTCGATTGCTGTAGGAGAAGATGGTCCAACGCATGAACCAATTGAACAATTAGCAGCTCTTCGGGCAATTCCTGGTTTAACAGTTATCCGCCCGTCAGATGCAAATGAAACAGCGAGTGCGTGGGCGTATGCATTACAGCAAACGGATGGTCCAGTCGTTTTAGTACTTAGCCGTCAAAATTTACCGGTATTTAATGAAACGAAAGCGAACATAGAGAATCTTTCTAAAGGAGCTTACGTATTAACGCAAACAAATGAAAATCCGGATGTGATTTTCATTGCGACAGGTTCTGAAGTTTCTTTAGCTGCTAGTGCGAAAGCAAAATTAGAAGAAGATCATGTTTCAGTTCGCATCGTTGCAATGCCGAGCTGGGAGTTATTCGATCGCCAATCGAAAGAATATAAAGAATCCGTTCTTCCGTCTTCTGTAACGAAACGAGTATCTCTTGAGATGGGTGTATCTCTTGGATGGGAGCGTTATGTAGGACAAGAAGGAAAAGTACTATCAATTGAAACATTTGGAGCTTCAGGAACTGGAGCTGAAGTCATGAATCTATTTGGATTTACGACAGAAAATGTTGTTCAAATTACAAAAAATGTATTGAATTCTTAAGCTATGACTGTGAATACCTTTCCGGACAGATCAACTTATCAGTGCTGAAAGGTATTCAAAATCGTAGTGTATTGAATTTTTAATAAAAGATGATTTGAGGAGGAATTATATTATGCAAGTAGGATTAATTGGTTTAGGTAAAATGGGATTAAATTTAGGGAAAAATTTAATGGATCATAAACATGAAGTAGCAGCATTTGATTTAAATACGAGTGCAGTGGAAGAAATGAAAGAGTATGGGGCTACAGGTGTATCTAGTTTAAATGAACTTGTTCAGTCATTAGAATCACCAAGAATTCTTTGGGTTATGGTTCCGCACGCTGTTGTTGATTCTGTTATTGATGAGGTTACACCATTGCTTTCAAAAGGAGATATTTTAATTGAAGCGGGTAATTCACATTATAAAGAGTCTATTCGCCGATATGAACAACTAAAGAAAGATGGCATTCACTTTATGGATGCAGGAACTTCTGGCGGAATGGAAGGCGCTCGTAATGGTGCTTGTTACATGATCGGAGGAGATCAAGAAGCTTGGGATATCGTTGAACCTATCTTCCGTGATACAGCTGTAGAAAATGGATACTTATACGCTGGAAAAGCTGGTAGTGGGCACTTTTTAAAAATGGTTCACAACGGAATTGAATACGGTATGATGGCTGCTATTGGTGAAGGATTTGAGATCCTAGAGAAAAGTGAATTTGACTACGATTATGAAAAAGTATCAAGAGTATGGAATAACGGTTCAGTAATCCGCTCATGGTTAATGGAATTAACTGAAAATGCATTTTCTAAAGATGCAAAACTGGATGAAATTAAGGGCGTTATGCATTCTTCTGGTGAAGGAAAATGGACAGTAGAAACAGCATTAGACCTTCAAACAGCAACTCCTGTTATCGCAATGTCTCTATTAATGCGCTACCGCTCATTAGACAATGATACGTTTACAGGAAAAGTTGTAGCAGCTCTGCGCAATGAATTTGGCGGACATGCAGTAGAAAAGAAATAAACATCTTAAAAAATTAACTCATTGACGTTTAAAAAATGGAGGGAATAGATCATGAAGTTTTTTATTGATACTGCAAATCTTGAGGACATAAAAAAAGCATATAAACTTGGAGTTTTAGCTGGTGTTACAACGAACCCGTCTTTAGTAGCAAAAGAGGGCATTAAGTTTGAAGACCGTATTGCAGAAATTTGTCAGGCAGTGCCGAAAGTTGAATCTGTTTCGGCAGAAGTAACGCCAGATGCTGTTACAGCTGAAGAGATGATTGCCCAAGCGGAAGAACTGATTAAAATTAACGGTGGCGATGAAAAAGTTACAATAAAACTTCCGATGACGCTAGCAGGATTAGAAGCTTGTCGCTACCTTACTGAAAAAGGTGTTAAAACGAATGTTACACTTATTTTCACGGTGAACCAAGCTCTTTTAGCTGCTCGAGCAGGTGCAACATACGTTTCTCCATTTCTAGGACGCTTAGATGATATTTCTGAAGATGGCGTATTATTAGTTGCTAAAATTGCTGAACTATTCGATGTTCACCAATTAGATACACAAATTATTGCGGCTTCTGTCAGACATCCAGATCACGTAACTCGTGTAGCAATGGCAGGTGCTCACATTGCAACAATTCCTTATAAAGTAATTGAACAACTTGCTATGCATCCATTAACAGACCAAGGTATTGAAAAGTTTGCTGCGGATTGGGCGAAAGCACCTAAATTATAATGAAGTGAAGTTTTCGCTAGTTGCTTTTTCAAGAGAGGGCCACGCTCTATGTAACTTCATCCTGTAAACTTAATCTGGAGTTTGGCATCTTATTACGTGAAAACGGCAATATAATAAAGAAACGATTCATTTTCAAAATAGCACAATAGATATGAAAAGGACCCCCTTATGAGAGTAAAGTTAGTTAGCACGTAATTTTCATAAGGGAGAGTCTTTTTTCTTATAAAACATGGTGTTCTCAAGTATATATTTAATCGAGAAAGATTTTGCAGAGTGTTCTTTTGTTATAGGAATATTTTGAAAGGGGTTACATATTGAACTCAAAATATATGATTGGTGTAGATATTGGAACAACTAGTACAAAATCAGTTTTGTTTTCGATTGATGGGTCTGTTATTGCAAGTCACGGAATTGAATATCCTTTACATTCTCCCACGCCAGAAACAGCAGAACAAGATCCGGAAGAGATTTTTCAAGCAGTGATACATACGATTAAAGAAACTGTACAATCAAGTAATATACAGCCGAATGATATTCTTTGTGTCTCTTTTAGTTCGGCAATGCATAGCGTCATCGCTGTAGATGAAGAGGGGAACCCGTTAACGAGATGTATCACTTGGGCAGATAATAGAAGCGCAAGTTGGGCAGAGAAAATAAAAAATGATATGAATGGTCATGAAATTTACCTTCGTACTGGAACGCCAATTCATCCTATGTCACCACTTTCGAAATTAGTTTGGCTACAGAATGAGCAGGCAGAATTGTTTGCAAAAAGCTATAAATTCATTTCTATTAAAGAGTATGTTTTTTATAAGTTATATAAGGAATATGTAATTGATTATTCTATAGCATCAGCAACAGGAATGTTCAATTTAAAATCTTTAAAATGGGATGAGGAAGCCCTTCGTGTTGCAGGAGTTACAGATGAAAAGCTTTCAAAACTTGTTCCAACGACACATAGCTTAATAGGATTAGATGAAGAACTTGCAAAAGAGATGAAGCTACTTGTTTCTACGCCCTTTGTAGTAGGAGCGAGTGATGGAGTACTATCAAATTTAGGTGTAAATGCGATAGATCCTGGGGTTGTGGCGGTGACAATTGGTACAAGTGGTGCGATACGTGCTGTAACAAATCGTCCTGTAACAGATCCTAAGGGGCGAATTTTTTGTTATGTCTTAACTGAAGACCATTGGGTAATCGGTGGACCAGTTAATAACGGTGGTATGATTTTCAGGTGGGCCCGAGACCAATTAGGCACTTCAGAGATTGAGCTTGCGAAGCGCTTAGGAAAAGATCCGTATGAAGTACTTACTGAAATAGCAGCAAAAGTAAATCCTGGATCTGACGGTTTATTATTTCATCCATATTTAGCAGGAGAAAGAGCACCTTTATGGAATGCTAATGCGCGGGGATCTTTCTTTGGACTTGGATTGCATCATAAGAAAGAACATCTTATTCGTGCTGTTTTAGAAGGGGTAATTTATAACTTGTATACAGTTCTTCTTGCTTTAAAAGAGCTCATTGGCGAACCGAAAAAAATTCAAGCGACAGGCGGTTTTGCAAGATCGGAACTTTGGAGACAGATGATGGCGGATATATTTCATCAAGATGTATATGTTCCGGAAAGTTTCGAAAGCTCTTGCCTAGGAGCTGCGATCCTTGGTTTATATAGTCTAGGTGAAATAGATACATTACATGTAGTTTCTGAAATGGTGGGTGCAAATTTTTATCATGAGCCAAACATGGAAAGTGTGGAAAAATATAAAGATTTAACACCGATTTATATTCGTCTGTCCCGTCATTTAGAGGAAGAATATGAAAGTATAGCAGCTTTTCAGAAAAAATGGGTTTAGAGGCTATTTTGCAGAAAAATATGGTAACGTATAAAGAGGTACTCCGATTTTTTAGGATATTCTTTCAATAAAAAATAGTTTTAGGCTGCTTAGTAAGAAGTATGATGAATAAAAACTATAGGGAGAGGGTTATGAAAATGACGGATAACAAAGAATTTATTGGATATGTTGGAACTTACACGAAAGAAAATAGCGAAGGAATATATACGTTTACTTTAAATACGGAAGCAAAGAAAATTAGTAATGTAACACTTGCGGCCAAGCTAGATAACCCTACATATGTAACGATTAATAGAAATAATCAATATCTCTATTCTGTTGTTAAGGAAGGCGAAAATGGCGGGATAGCTGCTTATTCGATTGATAGTCATACTGGAGAGCTGAAGGAGAAAAACAGACAAGTAGTAGAAGGTGCATCTCCTTGTCATATTAGTGTTGATAGTGGAAATCACACGGTAGTTACAGCAAATTATCATAAAGGAACGATTGAGTCTTTTGTAGTAAATGAAGAAAATGGAACTGTAAGTCCTGCTGTTTCTATTATTACACATAAAGGTTCAGGTCTGAATAAAGAAAGACAAGAAAAACCACATGCACATTACGCGGGATATACTCCTGATGAAAAATATGTAGTAGGTGTTGATTTAGGAATTGATAAATTAATTACGTATGAAATAAAAGATAGTACATTAATAGAAGTGAATAGCTTGTCTGTAAATCCCGGAAGTGGCCCAAGACATATTACTTTTCACCCGAATGGAGAGTACGCTTATGTGATGACTGAGCTTAGTTCAGAGGTTATTGCGTTAACATATAATCCGGAAGAAGGATCCTTTACAGAATTACAGTATATTTCTACCGTTCCCGAAGAATTTGATGAAAACACGCAAGGGAGCGCTATTCATACTTCTTCTGATGGCCACTTTTTGTATGCAGCCAATCGCGGTCATAATAGTATCGCTATTTTCAGTGTGGATCAAAATTCAGGTCAGCTTACATTTGTTGAACATACATCTACAGAAGGAAATTGGCCGAGGGACTTTGTATTAGATCCTACTGAAAAGTTCCTTGTTGTGACAAATGAAAAATCACATAATCTTGTACTATTTTCAAGAAATGAATCTACAGGAAAGTTAACACTTTTACAACCTGATGTTGTTGTGCCAGAGCCTGTTTGTGTTAAATTTTTAAATGTGTAACTTATGAGAGGGATTGAAACTCAATTCATGTAGAAATCTCGTTGTTTACCAGTAAGTCGATATATTAAAAAATCGTTGATATAATTTCAGATACCCAGAAAATAATAAAAAGNANACGAGATACGTCTTGTCTTTATTTATTTACTTTTACGTTTCGTTACGTTACGTTAACTTACGTCCGTCCGACCAACTACGTACGAACGTTACGTAC
>NZ_ALBR01000023.1:0-12632 GCF_002081505.1 Bacillus sp. CDB3
TACGTACTAGTAGTACTAGTATATATAACTAATATATATATATAGTACTAGTAACAACTAATAATACTAGTACGATCTNTCTNTNTNCTTTTTATTATTTCTTTTTCGGTCTACGTACTAACTCGCCGCCACAATTCGGACAAACGTTTTGCCTTTCCTCTGTACATGGTGCACAAAATGTACATTCATACACGCATATGTATGCTTCAGAATCGGGCTGAAGAGAATGCTCGCAAATTTGACAGTTTGTTTTCATTTCTAATGCCATCGTAATCCTCCTTGTTATTTGAAAGTTCTTAATTTAATTATAATTAATATTTTATTAAAAGTCTTTTTTAATTGAAAAGAAATAAAAGGATTATGTTGTTGTTGTTTGAAATGAAATATAACCGTTTATTTTAAATTTGATAATTTACTATAGTTGGATTATTATGGAATAGTCGAAAGGTAGCAGGGGGTATATATTTTGACTAATAATAACGATTATTTTCATGTAGAAGAGGATGTAAATTACATTAGTTTAAAAGCGGATTGTGAAAAATGTTTTGGATTATGTTGTGTGGCATTACCGTTCGCAGCATCGGTAGATTTTGCAGTGAATAAAGATGGTGGTAAACCATGTTCCAATTTACAATCAGATTTTAAATGTAGTATACATAAAAATCTTAGAGGAAATGGCTATAAAGGCTGTACAGTATTTGAATGTTTCGGCGCTGGGCAGAAGATCTCTCAAGTTACGTTTAAAGGAATCGATTGGCGGAAAGATGCTAAGCATGCGAGAAAAATGTATGATGCTTTTCCGGTTATGCATCAGCTTCATGAAATGCTTTGGTATTTGAATGAGGCGATTCTTTTAAAGGCAACACAGCCAATTCATAAAGAGTTGAAGACAGCAATTGAAGAGACAGAGCGACTTTCGAATTTAAATCCAGATGAGTTAATGAAAATAAATGTTCCAATGCATAGGGCAGAAGTGAACATTCTCCTTTTAGAAACGAGCGAATTAGTATGGAAGGAAATGAATGCTGCGCGTAAGAAACGAATCATTCATCGCGGAGCAGATCTTATGGGAGCAAATCTGAAAAAGAAAGATTTACAAGGTGCGAATTTAAGAGGAGCTTACTTAATTGCGGCTAACTTAAATGGTGCAGATTTAAGAGGAGCAGATCTCATCGGAGCGGATTTGCGAGATGCAGATATTCGTGGGGCCGATTTTACAAATAGTATTTTTCTGACGCAAGTTCAAGTTAATGCGGCGAGAGGGGACAAACATACGAAATTACCGAAATTATTGTCCCGTCCATCGCATTGGAGTGCGTAAAGAGTATGGAGTGAAATAGTTTGGATATGTTTCAGTATTTAGAGGAAATGCAGGAAGATATATTTTCGTTATCAGTATCTCAAATAGAATTGAAGTATTATGATATTTGTCGCACACTAGCGTCAAGTGAGGATGCGGAGCGCATTAAATTAATTCCATTAGACTTATACAAGGAAAGTATGAGAATAGGTTTGAAAGAAGCGTTAGAGATTGCTGAGAGTGAAGAAGCAAAGGCGATTTATTTTGAGTATGATCTTGATAATGAGTGGGATAGTCAGTTTTATATTTGTGACGATTATATGTTTCTTGAAGAAGAAGATGATGATTGGGCAAGTGATTGGATGGATGAAATAGAAGGACCATCTTTAGGAGAGTTAGCTGATATTTATGGTGAAAATGGCTTTGATTCAGATAAAAAGTCTGTAGGTATTACTTTATATTTAATTGTAAGAACAGTGTGTAGTTTTATAAGTGCATGTAGTGGAATACAAAGTAATATACCAATTTGCATTGGGTTTCACGACCAAGATCCAATTATGCGAACAGGCAGAGACTAGGTCTCTGCCTGTTTTTTATACTACGTTCTCTTTTCAAAAGTAGTAATTAGAACACTACATATAATAAGGATACCACCAATGAAAAAGTTACTGCTTAATGTCTCATTTAATAAAAGCCAGCCGAGTAGCGAACCAACGAGCGGTTGGAAGAAGAAAAATAAGGAACCGATGCTAGCATCCATTAATTCTAACCCTTTATTCCAAAGGAAAAATGCACCTGCGGTTGAGACGATTCCTAAATAGAGTACGCCTAATAATACGTACATGTTCATATGTTCAATAGGACTTGATTGGAATTCCCATATCATAAAAGGTGTAATGAAAAAGAGTGAAAAAAATATTGCGTACGTGGTAATAACTAAAGATGAAAATCGAGCTGAAGCGATTTTTACATAAATGGACAGTAAAGCCCACGTAATAGCGGCTCCAACTAAAATGATTGTACCGATAAAATAGGAGCCGATTTCAATATCCCATCCGATAACGATAATGACACCGATTGTCGCTATTATAGTTGATAAAAGTCTACGAGTAGTTAGTTTCTCTTTTAAAATGAGCGCTGCAAATATAACCATAAATGCAGGGGTAGCCGATGTCACTAAGGAGCCTGTATGAGCATCGGATAATTTCGTTCCGATAAATTGACATGTGATTGAAATGAAATACCCGATGAATCCAATCCAAGCGAATAATAGCCAATCTTTTTTGTAGATGGTTACTTTTTTCTTTTGCTTTTTTTCAGTTGTTTTCAAAATCATATATAAAACAACAAAAGCGATAATAAAGCGTAGCCAAACGAGTGTAAGTGGCGGGATAAAGTCGAGTACGTATTTACTAACGACGTACATACCGCCCCAAATACTTGCTGCTAGTGATAAACATATAGCTCCTAAAATTGTTTGTTTCATTTGAATGACCTCCGTCTATTTTTAGGGGTATGATTTATTCCCTAAGACGAGGCATGGCGCACTTGTTATATGAATGCCCGTCTTAGATTATAGACGGCCTACAGGTTGATCGTTTTCGAATGAAGTGTTGTAGTACATGAGCGTAGTCTCCTTTCTTTTTTTATAATGACATTATAACTTAATTTTCTGATTATTACAGAGTGTTATGGAAAATATTTCTATTAAGTTTCATGCCAGTGATTATCCGGATCCAATTCGTTTAGAGAAGGGAGATCTTGTTTCTGTTAGTGAAAAGTATAAGGGACCAAAAACTTGCGATAACTGGGTGCGTTGTTCGGAGGAGTAATATAATAGGAAAGGTTGGGTAACAGAGCAAATAATAAGCAAGTGTACAGATGAAAGTGGAGTTATTATAAAGCGATATACTGCAAAAGAATTACAATTGAGTAGTGGAGAAATACTAATTGGGTTAGCAGAACAGAATGGATGGATTTGGTTTGAAACGGTAGATGGTGAAGCAGGATGGGTACCGAAAGAAAATTTGCAGCAATAATAGGGCACATATTTTTGAATAGTATAAGATGAGACATGAAATTGTGTATAAATTGTGAATGACAAACCGTCACGTTTGACTGTACAGTTTATGTATTGTATGATTAGAGTAATATAAACAAGGGGGGAAGATCGTTGGGAAGGTGTATCGAATCGGACAGTTGGCTCTCATGGCTCACGTGTCGAAACGAACGATTGATTATTATACGAATCTAGGTATCTTAAAAGCGGAGCGATCTCAATCTAATTATCGCTATTACGACGAAACAGCATTTGAGACATTACAATTTATTGAGAAGTGCAAAGAAATGCATATGCCGCTTTGTGAGATTAAAGAGAAAATCGAGGAGAAGAAAAAGCTGCTCGGTATCAATGAACACGTTTCGAAACATGTGAATGAAGTGACAGACCATATTCATAGATTAGAAGCAGAACTAACGGAGTTAAAGCCTCTTTTAGATGAATTGACTGATTCACAACGTGAAAAAATATCGAAATCTTTATCAGGTCAAACGACAGCTTTAATACAGACACTTGCTCTATTATTATAGAATAAGTGAAATCCGACCTCTTTAATTTTTGTATCGGGCTATGTTTTCTAACGAACAAATAAGAAAACATTATAGTATACAGGAGGTGGACACCTTAGTTTTTTTAACTAAGGGGATTCATTGGAAATATTTAATTTATTCATGGTTGCGGTTTTAATCGCATTTACTGGATTTTTCGTAGCAGCAGAGTTTGCGATTGTAAAAATACGTTCAAGTCGCATTGATCAGCTTGTTGCGGAAGGGAAACGCGGCGCATTAGCAGCGAAAAAAGTAACAACAAATTTAGACGAATATTTATCTGCTTGTCAATTAGGTATTACAGTTACAGCGATGGGACTTGGTTGGTTAGGTGAACCGACGATAGAAAAATTATTACACCCATTATTTGAGAAATGGAATTTAAATCCTTCTATCTCATCAGTATTAACATTTGGTCTTGCATTTATGACGATGACGTACTTGCACGTTGTAGTCGGGGAATTAGCTCCGAAAACGATGGCAATTCAAAAAGCTGAAAAAGTGACATTGTTATTAGCAGGTCCGTTAATGATATTCTATAAAGCTATGTATCCATTTATTTGGGTATTGAATGGTTCTGCTCGTGTTGTAACTGGTTTATTCGGTTTGAAGCCAGCTTCTGAACATGAAGTAGCTCATACAGAAGAAGAGTTACGTCTTATTCTTTCAGAGAGCTATGAAAGTGGAGAAATTAATCAAGCTGAATACAAGTATGTAAATAATATCTTTGAATTTGATAATCGCATTGCGAAAGAAATCATGGTACCGCGTACGGAAATCGTTGGTTTCTATCTTGAAGATTCAGTAGAAGAACACATGAAAGTAATCCAAAATGAACGATACACACGTTATCCGATTTTTGGAGAAGATAAAGATGATATTATCGGTATGGTCAATGTAAAAGATTTCTTTATTCGATATATGAACAACGATAAAGAAGATTTATCATCGATTCGCACGTATATGCGTCCGATTATTGAAGTTATGGAAACTACTCCAATTCATGATTTATTACTGCAAATGCAGAAAAAGCGAATTCCAATGGCTGTTTTATATGATGAGTACGGAGGAACAGCTGGAATTGTAACGCTTGAAGATATATTGGAGGAAATCGTCGGCGAAATTCGTGATGAATATGATGAAGATGAAGCACCACCAATTCAACATGTGAACGAGTATCATAAAATTGTTGATGGAAAAGTGCTTATCTCAGAAGTAAAAGATTTGTTTGGATTACACATTGAAGAAGACGATGTGGATACAATCGGTGGATGGATTATGATGCAAAATCATGAAATTGAAGAAGGACAATACGTTGAAGCAGAAGGTTATGAATTTAAAGTGTTAGAAAAAGATGCTTATCAAATTAAACGTGTTGAAATTCAAAAAATGGAACAAGAACAAGAGAAAGCAGCAACTGTGTAAGTTGCTGCTTTTCTTCTGACACATAATAAAATGTGAAATTAGGAGCGGATATTTTGATTCAAGTAGCCTTACGTGTATATCGATTACAATTGTATACAATCTTTAGTGGTTTACTACTAATGTGGGCGATTACTCCATTTGGAAAACAAGTGACAGGGTTCGGTATTGGTTTAGCAGTTAGCGCATATTGCCTTTGGTTATTAGCTCGTAGAGTGGAGAAACTAGGAAGAAGTATTGTAATGAAAGAAAAGGCTCCTGGATTAGGAGTCTTAAACCGATTTGCAGCCGCGATATTAGGGGCTATCATTATGTATGAAATTGAGCATGAAATGGAAATGTGGGCATTTGGTACGGGTATTTTAGGTGGTCACTTTTTAATGATTGCGAATTTAGCCTATGCAAATATGCAGTTAGTAAAAGAAGAAGAGAAGCAAAGAGAACAAGCTTCGAAAAACATAGAGTTATAATGAGAGGAACCTAACCGGGTTCCTTTTTTTATTTGAGAATAAATTACGCAATAGTTAATATACTATGAGCAATTTAATAATGACAATCGAATTAACGACCAAATATAATACGCTTCTTTTTTAGGTTTTTCAATAGTGTGGAAAAAATTCCGAGAAAATTTAAAAACCCATCGATTTCTAAAGCTTAAGTATGTTATCATGACAAAAGAATTCGTGAAAGAGGTGGATACCAATGTTACAAGCGTTACTTATTTTTGTGCTTCAAATTATTTATGTTCCAATTTTAACAATCCGTACGATTTTGCTTGTAAAGAATCAAACAAGATCCGCTGCTGGTGTTGGATTGTTAGAAGGAGCTATTTACATTGTCAGTTTAGGTATTGTGTTTCAAGATTTATCAAATTGGATGAACATTATTGCCTATGTCATTGGCTTTAGTACGGGACTATTATTAGGCGGTTATATAGAGAATAAATTAGCAATTGGTTATATTACGTATCAAGTTAGTTTACTAGACCGTTGTAATGAATTAGTAGATGAATTACGTCACTCTGGATTTGGTGTTACAGTATTCGAAGGTGAAGGTATTAATTCTATACGTTATCGCTTAGATATCGTTGCTAAGCGCTCTAGAGAGAAAGAGCTTTTAGAAATTATTAATGAAATTGCACCAAAAGCATTTATGTCTTCTTATGAAATCCGTTCGTTTAAAGGTGGATACTTAACGAAAGCGATGAAGAAGAGAGCGTTAATGAAGAAGAAAGATGAACATGCATCGTAAAGAAAAGGGAGTAGTTCAGCTTTAAAAGCACGGCATAGTCTCCATATAAAAAAAGAGAGGAATCTATTTTAAAAAAGATTCCTCTCTTTTTATAACTACTCTTTTTCAACTGTATATCTAACTTGTTTAAAGGTTACCATGTCTCCATCTTGAGTATCATCTTTCGTTTGCCAAAGTTGAACTCTTGGTTTGTAATCTGTTCTATGAGCATCCTTGATACTCGTAATATCAAGTTTGTAGGGTTCATCATTTTTTATTTTTTGTTCAAATACTTTTGTATTGGCAACATAAATAAAGGTTACTTTATTTTCAGCGATGCCCTCAGTTTTAATTTCTAATTCATTATCTTTTGTTGTAATCGTTGGTGTTAATAATTCCATATTGCCGTTTCCAGTTTCTAAAGAATGTTCTGCTATAGTTGAACATCCGAATAACGTGATGAAATTGAAAAGAATAAAACTTAAACTAATTACCTTTTTCATAAGATCACCCCAACTTAATAAATACTTGAGTTAGTCGTCAACAGGGGATGATTTTTCATTTCCAACCTGTTAGCGCGAACTATAAATGACTAACTATGAATCTTCTATAATTATACCATAATATGTAAAAAAGGTGGATATTCATTTTAAATCATGGAGATACAGTAGGATTGTTTTTATAATATTGTGTGATCTAAATTTCAATCATTGTATAATAATCACTAGGGAGTGATTGAATGATAGTACAGATGAAAAGACAGGAGTTCGATGCTTTAGCTGATGAAGCCTTACTTAATGTTTGTTTTAAGCCGTTGATTCTGGAGTATAAAAAAAGAATGGCTAAACAACCAGAAAATAGTTCCATTTCAAAAGAACTTTTTTATAAAGAGCTAACCACTGGACAGAAAGCATTGTTTGTATTTCGTGTATATTATGACCATGCAATTGAATCAAAGTATGAGTTCTATTGGTGGAGTGCCTATTTTAGGGCCCAACCTAAAATTTGGTCAGCAATCAAAAATGGATTACAGTATTTTGGGGAAGAGCCTATGTATCTGCTCCTAGAAGAAACTGAATTAGTTCTTAAAAAATATAATTGTCCCAATACTTTAGAGAAGTTTGCTGTTACACGTGAGGAGCTTGACAGTACTAGGGAACTTTCTGAATCAATTAATCCGTTGTATATTAAGTTCAATGAAACAGCTCGTCTTACTATTAAGAGAATAAGTGATTTTATACGATACAACCATGAGAATTTCCTAGAAATCGAAGACCAAAATGATTAATATTTTTTATAGAAATTAATCGTGTGTAAAAAGGTAACCCACTCATTTTGACTAATTTTTTTCAAAATGAGTGGGTTTCTTTTATTGTAAAATCAACTTTTGTCGCTCACTTATAATCGCACACTCTTTCAAAGCTACAAGAGCGTGCGATACGATTGCGAAAGTGAAAAATTATCGAGTGAAGAGAAAGGGAGATCGGGTTATAATGTGTAATTTATATTAGGGAAAGAAAATTGGATGGGGGAATGCAGGGTATGGAAGGTACACAAATGTTAGCTTTAAATAAAAAGTGTTGGGATACAGTTGCACCGTATTTCTTTCAAGTTGATTGTTTACCTAAATACGGTCCGTATACAGCGTCTGAAGATGAGATTCATTTGTTTGATTCAATTAAAAATAAAAAGGTTCTTGATATTGGGTGTGGAAGTGGGCATTCGTTGCAATACATGGCAGAACATGGAGCAGAGGAATTATGGGGTCTTGATCTTTCAAGTACACAAATTAATACAGCGAATGAAACGTTAAAATCTTGGAATCCAAATTTAATTTGTGGAGCAATGGAAGAGGAAGGAAATATTCCTAATGAGTATTTTGATATTGTATATTCTATCTATGCATTAGGTTGGACTTCAAATTTAGAGAAAACATTAAAACTTATTTATTCATACTTAAAGCCAGGGGGGAGCTTTATTTTTAGTTGGGAGCATCCCGTATACTCAAACTTACAGTATGGTACAGAAGAAATTGCTTTAAAGTCTTCTTATCATGAAGAAACTTCAATTATGTTTGAAACATTTAAAGGAGAAGAAGTACAAGCGACATTATATAAGAGAAAAATGAGTACATACATAAATGAGCTAAATAGAGCGGGATTTACAATTGAGAGAATAGAAGAGCCTGAACCATCGAGCTCGTTTGATGAAGAACGAGCTGAGCCTTCTACTAAGTATTATTCTTTATATAAAGCTAGAATGGTGCCGACTACTTTTATTATTAAGGCGAGGAAATAATTTGCTAAAAAGAGGACAATTGCAAAAGCTACCTAGTCAATCCATCTTGTTTGATGGGTTGTTATTTTTTGTATTATAATAAAAGACGGATTAATAGTTAGATGGGAAGTGCGTATTTGATAGTATACACAGTTAAACCTCTTCACATATATAAGAAAATGAGAGAAGACGGTTTTTATAGCGGTAATGAAAAATATGTTTGGCCAGAATTTAAATCTTCGTATGCTTGGATGATGGAACAGATGGAGGAAAGGCTTCCTAATTATGATGGTTCAACTTATCCTGTATGGATTTGGCATAAAAGACCAGATCAGAACCGACCAGGGATGCTACCTAAAGGTCAAAAAGGTGTTATCTTGAAATTAGACATACCAGATGAGGATATTCTTTGGTCATGTTTTGACTCTTGGCATTATGTTTTAAATAAATGGTTATTAGCTCAAACAGAAGAAGAGTATAACCAATTAGAAGAAGGTTATTCTGAAGAAGAAATGATATCTTCATGGTCCAATATTTTTGATTTTGATTGGCTAAAAAGCTCAGAAGAAGATTGGATTGGATTTGACCCTGACGGGATTCAGGGCGTAACACCACGTATTGAAATGAAAAATGTGATTAAAGTAAATCGGTTTATTGCTAAGTAAAGGAGAGGGGTAGCGCTGCAGTGCCCCCTGTCAAGTAGACAGTATTTATAAAGCGCAACTAAGCACCCTGAGTTTTATATTTATATGGACTCAGATTATTTAATTATGTTTGAAATCTTTGGTGATTATAAAAATATATATATTTGCATACGGCAAGTTTAAATGTAGTAAGAATTTTATAAGAAATATAAAAAACACAAGGAATGTCTTTGTAGACACACCTTGTGTTTTTCTCTTTATCTTTTCGGCTGGAAAATATGTTGAAAGAAGTATTTGTGATGTAAATTATCTACAACCTTGTTTGCTTGATATGTGCGGTGCTGTTCGAGTCGGAGTCTTTGCTCCATCATTTTTATTGCGTGATCAGATAAACGTAACATTATACATGTCTCCTTTTCTATAAATATAGGTGTCTAATGGTATCGATTCCATATTTATAATTAAGGAGGTACACTGTGTAACATAGGCAAAAAGCACCTTCCTCTCCCATTACGCTTACGAGGTTAGCTGTCGGACTCGGGAAGTGAGAGTTTCCCTACTTAAATAAGATTCGCCCCAAGTAGCATGGCTACAAAAATGGTTCCCCCGCTCCAAAATTTGGACTCAGCAAAAGGTTTTATAAAGTAAAGGATAACATAAATAAATTAATGAGTCAAACTATTCGTTGTTTTCTGATTTTTTAAGGGAGGTTAAAACCACACCATCGGGTAATATGATATCCTTTACTTCAATAAATCCGTATTTTTTATATAAAGATAGAGCAGGGGTATTTTCTTTCCCTGTTTGTACAATATATGTTTTGGAAGGGGAGAACATGTCAAATACATATAGTAGTAGTTTTGTTGCAATTCCTTTATGAAAATGATCAGGGGATACTACTAAACGATGAATATCAACTTCCTCTTCATCCATTTTAAATGAAATAAACCCGGCAAGTGTATCTTCATAAAAATAGCCGTAAAAAATTTCATCACATGATTGAATATCGGCTACAGTATCATAAAGACGAGGGATAGCGGTACTATTTATATATTTCGCCTCGATTTCATAAGCGGGTATTTGAATGTTTAAAATAGAAGCAGCGGTGTTGTGGGAAGTTGTTATTAATTTTTGAATCATAGGGTAAAACCTCCTTGTAGGCTTTATTTTCATAGATTTGACAAGATTTTTCTTTATTGGATATAATAATTATAATAGTTACATAATAATTTAGTATCAAAAAGAAATACACTATAATAGAAATGGAGGACTAAAAATGGGATGGATTATCACATTAATAGTTGGTGCTATTATAGGTGCAATTGCTAGTTCTATAACGGGTAAAAATTTTCCGGCTGGTATGTTCGGAAATATTATTGCAGGTTTATTAGGTGCTTTGTTAGGCAGCAGATTATTTGGATCTTTTGGACCATCATTTGGTGGGATTCATGTCGTGCCAGCATTATTAGGTGCAATTGTGTTAATTCTTATTGTATCATTTGTAGTAAAAGCTACAAGGAAATAAAGGCTATTACTAATTATTTCATAAAGCCCTTTTTAGGGCTTTTCCTAATTAGAGAGGTGGTACACTTGGAAAAAGTAAATATAAGAAAAAGAGATAAGTTGAAAAAGTTTTTTAAAGAACAAAATTATTTAGCTGTACTACTTGGGTTCGCGTTGCTGTTTGTAAATATATTATTACTTACAAAAATATCATTCGTCTTTACACCGTTCGTCGTATTTTTAAAAACAATCTTTTTCCCAGTATTATTAGCGGGAGTACTATTTTATATATTGCATCCATTTGTTTCTCTTTTAGAGAGAAAAGGTGTTTCGAGAATTGTGTCTATTGCCTCGATATATATACTTGTTCTTGGATTATTTGTTTTTCTTGCGGTGACGGTTATTCCGATTATTAAAGATCAAGTAAATGCTTTAATAGATAACTTGCCATATTTCGGGCATGAAATTGAAAGGGCAGCACGTAAATTTGGAGAAAGTAATGTAATTGGTAGAATGCAGGAAAGTTTAAATATTGATGTTGCGAATATCGTAAAAGATTCCACAATGAACTTTACAAAATCATTATCGTCAGTAACAGGAAATGTAACTGGATTTTTAAGTACGCTTACTGAAGTTGTTTTAACATTTGTAATGGTTCCGTTTATATTGTTCTATCTTTTAAAAGATGGTGAGCAATTACCGAATCATTTTTTAAGGTTTATATCTGAGCAAAGACAACCAGCTGCGAAGAGAATACTAGATGATATGCATTATGCGATTAGTTCGTATATTAGAGGACAAATTATCGTTAGTTTATTTATCGGGATTATGCTATTCATTGGTTATCTTATTATCGGCATTAAATACGCGGTATTACTTGCTATTCTGGCGATGATTGTAAACGTTGTTCCGTATGTAGGACCAATTATCGCAATAACGCCAGCGTTAATTATCGCTTTTATTGATTCTCCAGCAATGATTTTAAAGGTAATTATCGTAATGATGGTTGTACAATTAGCAGAGGGGAAATTTATTTCACCACAAGTAATGGGGAAAAAGTTAGATATTCACCCGATTACTATTATATTTATCATTTTAACTGCGGGAAATTTATTTGGAATTATGGGGGTTATTTTAGCAATTCCAGGATATGCGATATTAAAAGTGTTAGTTACGCATAGTTATAGATTTGTTAAGTTGAATACGTAAAGAAGAGCTAAAACAGATAAAACTGTTTTAGCTCTTTTTTATTAATAATTGATTTGCATATTGGCGTGCCTATTAATCAGCTTCTAATATAGCGTATAGAGAAGGTTTTTTTACTTTATGATGGGCATCAATTGTTTTTTTATATCGAAAAATGTAATTTCATTTGCTGCATTTAATAAGAAGTATGTTTAGGTGTTTGGTATATAGATATTAAAATGTATTTTCAAAGTTTGATAGCAATGTAGTGGTATCCCTATTAAAAATCAAGGTTATAGATAACTGGTATATCCATTCTAGGGAAACCGCCCATACCTGTTCCAGGGAAACCGCCCATACCCTGTTCCAGGGAAACCACCCCATACCCTGTTCCAGGGAAACCGCCCATACCCTGTTCCAGGGAAACCACCCTATACCCTGTTACCACGGAAACCGCCCTAATA
>NZ_ALBR01000024.1:0-48916 GCF_002081505.1 Bacillus sp. CDB3
CAGGGAAACCACCCATACCTGTTCCAGGGAAACCGCCCATACCTGTTCCAGGGAAACCACCCATACCTGTTCCAGGGAAACCGCCCATACCCATTCCAGGGAAACCACCCATACCTGTTCCAGGGAAACCGCCCATACCCATTCCAGGGAAACCACCCATACCTGTTCCAGGGAAACCGCCCATACCTGTTCCAGGGAAACCGCCCATACCCATTCCAGGGAAACCACCCATACCTGTTCCAGGGAAACCACCCATACCCATTCCAGGGAAACCGCCCATACCTGTTCCAGGGAAACCACCCATACCCATTCCAGGAAAACCGCCCATACCTGTTCCAGGGAAGCCACCCATACCCATTCCAGGAAAACCTATAATACGGTAAGAATCTAATGTCATGTTTCCACCTACTTTTTATAAATATTTCATACTCTTTTACATGCTATGCTTAAAGAAAATAAAGGAGCTTATTCTCATTTGAAATTAGGCAGACTAACTACTGATAAGTGGGGTTATGTGAACTTCATATGTATAGGATATAGATAAAAGGACTTTCAATCTTCGAATAAGAATTTAATAATTTATACAATGAATTGATAAACTGGGCAATCTGTTCATGTTAGAGTTTGTTATCATCAATCCTTTTAAACAAAAGATATAGTATTATCATTTCGAGAAGATTCTTTTATCTCCAGTTTTGGTAGCGATAAGGACTTTTGGGGAGGAGAAATCTATTACTCTTGTTAAGTTTATAGTAAACAAATTAGTCTCATACGTAGGCTTTTAGTTCAACAATAGGTAGATTACTTTCCTTTAGTTTGTAATTAAATATTATATCGTCCATGCGAAAATTCACATCAACTTCAAGAGAAATGAGAGTACCCCCGTTTTTGTATTGTAAAGAAATTCTGTATATATTGATTATAGATGGTGTGGAATAAATTGGTAATGGTTATTGCTAAAATTCCAAATATAAAAAACTGGAAAATTCAGTTTTATGAGAAGGGACAATGTGATAAAATGTAAAAAATAAAGAAAAAGCAATGAAAGAGAAGAGTACATATTCAAAACTTTTCAGAGAGCTGATATGTGGTGGGAATCAGTAAGGGATGAATATGGAATGGGCTCTGGAGCTTCTAGCTGAAATGAGTAAGTAAAGACGGTTACTTCACGTTATCGAAGTATGAAGTGAGCTAATGATAGCTAATAAAGGTGGTACCGCGGGAGTCTCTCGTCCTTTTTAAGGATGAGGGGCTCTTTTTGTTTTTTTTTTGAGAAAGGAGGAGTTAGGATGAGTGGAAAAATTATGTTAACAGGAATTAAGCCGACGGGTTATCCACATTTAGGGAACTATATTGGCGCGATTAAACCTGCATTGCAAATGTCAAAGAATAATGAAGGAAAAGCATTGTATTTTATAGCTGACTATCATGCGTTAAATGCTGTGCATGATCCAGAGAAGTTTAGTAGTTATACGAAAGAGGTAGCTGCTACTTGGTTATCACTCGGACTTGGAGAAGATGTTATTTTTTATCGACAAACAGAAGTGCCGGAGATTCTAGAGTTAGCTTGGATATTAGCTTGCTTAACTCCGAAAGGGCTTATGAACCGTGCTCATGCGTATAAAGCGAAGGTGGAGCAAAATAAAGAAGCAGGATTAGAAATCGATGCAGGAGTGAATATGGGATTATATACATACCCGATTTTAATGGCAGCTGATATTTTATTATTTCAAGCGACTCATGTACCGGTAGGAAAAGATCAAATCCAGCATATTGAAATCGCTCGTGATATTGCGACGTATTTTAATCATACATTCGGCACGACATTTACGCTTCCTGAGTATGTAGTGCAAGAAGAAGGGGCAATTTTACCGGGACTTGATGGAAGAAAGATGAGTAAAAGTTACGGAAATGTTATCCCATTATTTGCAGAGCAAGAAAAACTACGAAAGTTAATATTTAAAATAAAAACAGATTCTTCACTTCCAAATGAACCGAAAGAACTAGAAACGTTATTTACAATCTATAAAGAATTTGCGACAGAAGATGAAATTCAATCAATGCGTGAAAAGTATGAGACCGGAATCGGATGGGGAGATGTGAAAAAAGAGTTATTTCGCGTTGTAAATCGTGAGTTAGCTGGACCTCGGGAAAAATACGCAACGTATATGAATGAACCCCATTTACTATATGAAGCATTAGAAAAAGGTGCTGAGAGGGCGCGGGCTATTGCGAAGGTGAATTTGGTGGAAATTAAAAAACGGATTGGATTTGAGAGGGGACGCTGAGCGTTCCCTTGTTTTTTTCTATATAAATTTTAATGATTTATTCGTCATATTGTTACGTAAAAGTAAGGGGTTTTATATTTTCTTTCGAAACTTATTAGTTGCATATATTAAAAAGTATGCTAATATAATTATACTTATTAAACGTGTTTAATAAGTATAATTAAAGGCACTTATTAAAGTTGTTTAATAAGTGTAATTCATTCTATAACGAAGGAGATGATTCTATGAAAACGGAAAAAGAAAAGATGTTGGCGGGAGAAATGTATATTGCGGATGACGAAGAATTAGTGGCTGATAGGGTGGAGACAAAACGTTTGACACGTCTTTATAACGAGGCTATGGAGACAGGAGATGAACAACGTTTTACTTTATTAAATCAGCTTTTAGGTTCTTCAGCTGACGGAAAAACCCACATTAATCCTGATTTTCGTTGTGATTACGGCTACAATATCCATGTTGGAAAGAACTTTTTCGCAAATTTTAATTGTGTGATTTTGGATGTTTGTGAAGTACGAATCGGTGATAATTGTATGTTTGCACCTGGTGTTCACATTTATACTGCTACGCATCCGTTGCATCCGGTAGAGCGGAACTCTGGAAAAGAATATGGGAAGCCTGTAAAGATTGGTAACAATGTTTGGGTTGGCGGGGGAGCCATTATTAACCCTGGTATTTCAATTGGAGACAATGTTGTAATTGCTTCAGGAGCAGTTGTGACAAAAGATGTACCTAATAATGTAGTAGTTGGTGGTAATCCAGCTAAAGTTATTAAAACGATAGAAGAATAAAAGGCGTTTTCATTAGTGTGTAAATTATCGTATAGACAATTTGAAAGGTGTTTCATATGGAGAAATATAGTGCGGACAATCATACAAAGACATTACTTGCCTCCCGAAACGTTCTTTTTCTCTTATTTGCTTTGCCAGGTGTCGCGTTTGCTACATGGATTTCAAGAACAGCAGCGGTGCGAGATATTTTAGGAGTGTCAAATGCAGAAATGGGCTGGATTTTGTTCGGACTATCAGTCGGTTCAATAATTGGTTTACTGAGTGCAAGTCGCTTCATTGACTGTAAGGGAGCTAGAGACGTTATTATAGGCAGTATGTTTTTTATGATTGTTGGATTGCTTTGTTTAGGTATTAATATTTATTTTGTTTCTAGTATGGGGGCTTTTGGTAGCTTACTAGTATTTGGGGTAGGATATGGATTAGCAGAAGTCGCATTAAATGTAGAAGGTTCTTCCGTTGAGCGGAAATTAGGAACAACACTTCTACCGAAATTTCACGGTTTTTTTAGCATAGGAACTTTAGTAGGCGCGCTTAGTGGTTCTGTCGCGGCTTCGCTTCACATCCCAATTCTGTATCAGTTTCTTGCAATTTCGATCGTATTTGTATTACTTGTATGTATGTTGTATCGTTTTCTTCCGCATGGAACAGGAAAGAAGGAGAAAGCGCGGAACAATAAGCGAGCGAAGCGTACTTCTTTACGTATGGAAAAAAAGGTGCTTTTAATTGGTCTTTTTGTACTTGGAATGGCATTTGCAGAAGGAAGTGCAAATGATTGGCTACCTATCGTGATGGTAGACGGACATCAGCAAAGTGTAGTGACAGGCTCTATTATGTACACAATTTTTGTATTGGCAATGACGTTAGCTCGTATGTGTAGTAGTTATTTCCTTGATCGATTCGGTCGTGTCACTGTCGTACGTGCTACTATTATAATGGCGATTATAGGAATGTCAATCGTCATATTTGGGAGTAATTTATATTTTCTAGCACTTGGTGTAGTACTGTGGGGGATTGGTGCCGCGCTAGGTTTCCCGATTGGTCTTTCAGCTGCTGGAGATGGTGGTGAAAATGCGACTTCTAATGTTGCTGCAGTTTCTATCATCGGTTTTACAGCCTTTTTAGCCGGACCACCATTTTTAGGTATACTGGGGGAAGCATTCGGAATACGCAATGCCTTGCTAGCTGTTTTATTATTTGTTGTCTTGTCTGGAATTGTATCGTCTGTTACGAGAGAGAATAAATCGAGTTAAATAAGGAGTGCATGCCAGCGGAAATATATCATCTCTATTGCTTTAGAAAATGATGTATGATATATTGTCAACGCAACTTATTAAAAGTGTTTAATAAGTATGTTGATTAAGGTGGTGAGCGATTTGAGTGAGCAATTTGTTACTCAAAAATCGATTAAAGAGACGATCCTTCGCGGCATTCGTACAGCTCTTCTAGAGCAAGGTAGTGCAACGAAAGTTGAACTTAGTAATACATTAGAAATTAGTTTTCCAACGATAAGTAAATTTATAGAAAATATGAAACAAGACGGTGAAGTCACTTTAGTTGGTTTAGATGATTCAAGTGGCGGAAGAAGAGCGAAACGATATGCGTATAATCCGGAATATATGTTAGGATTAGCGATATTTTTAGAGAAAAATGAAACGAATTATACCATTTTTAACTGTTTAGGGGAAGTAAAAGAACAAGGAAGTACTTCAAGTGTATTAATGGATACGGGCTTACATTTATTAACAGAACATATAGAAAGTCTTATAACTACATTTCCGAAAATAAGCTCTATATCAATTGGTGTTCCTGGTGCGGTCGATAATGGACGTATTTTCTACATTCCTGGATATGAAAAGTTTCAAAATTTTAATTTGAAAAGTCATTTGGAGGATCTGTTTTCTATACCAGTAGTAATAGAAAACGATATGAATGCCGCAGTGCTTGGTTATTATAAAAACACTGGAAATCATGACAATTCCTCTCTTGTATATTTGTATTCAGGTCAAAATGGCCCAGGTGCGGGGATTATGATAAATGGAGATGTAGTACGAGGAAGCACCTTTTTCTCAGGAGAGATATCTTTCGTTCCGCAGTATGATAATAAAAATTTCCTACAAGCTTTAAGAAGTGGAGACGAAGTAAACGATGCAAATAATCCAGAGGAATATAATATAGATGCTATTACTCGTTTAATAGCTACATGTATAGCTATTATTAACCCTCATGCCTTTATCTTCTGTGATGATGAAGTGAACCAATTTGTAATAGATCAAATTGTAAAAACTTGTCCGCAGTACATTCCGGCCGAGCATATTCCTCAAATAACAGTGAGTGTTTGGAAAGAAGATTATTTATATGGATTAAAAAGCCTTGGACTTGATCTTATGATTACGAAAACAAAGAAAGAAAATTAAATGTACTGGCAAATAAGCATCCAATTGCCAGTTGAATAACATAAAAGAAAAGGTGTCGATTATGAAAATTGAACATGTAGCAATTTGGGTAAATGATTTAGAAGGTATGCGTGATTTCTATAAACAGTACTTCAATGGTAAGGAAAATAGCATATATCACAATCCGAAAAAGCAGTTTGAATCTTATTTCATAACTTTTGAAGGTGGGGCGCGTCTAGAACTTATGAGACAGGTAGGGATAGATGATGCATTACAAACACAAACAATAGGATATGCTCATATTGCTTTTTCTGTAGGTAGTAAAGAAAAAGTGAATCAATTAACGGATATGTTAAGAGAAGCAGGCTATCCTGTGTTAAATGGCCCGCGTACTACAGGAGATGGTTACTACGAAAGTGTAGTAAGTGACCCTGAAGGAAATCAGATTGAGATAACAATCTAGTTATGTAGTAATAATTGATAAAAGTATAAAACTTGTTGTTCCCCAAAATGTTTGCGAGAAATCTATTATTTCTTTAGAAAGGGGGACATAACAGTGAGTGAGTCAATTTTTATTTTTTGTATATATTCATTGTTTATTTGTATTATATCAATAGCTGGGACATATAAAATGGGTACATTTTACGTGATGCCAATGGTAACATTTCTTGTTTTTCTTATTTTAAATGTTGCATTGTATGATCCATCATTTTTCTTTTGGGTTGGCATGTATACTATTTTTGCATTTATTGTTTCTTATATAACTATACTTTTTGTAAAGGGATATAAAGTTGTAGAAAGAGAACGTTAATATCATTTTGGGGAAATAGGGATTTACGGTGAACGAAAACAACCTCATTTCACGTTGTAATGACGGGAAATGAGGTTGTTTTATTTCCATTTTTAATTAGAGGGATGAAAATCGTGAAGAATCCCCTCAATGACTGGATGAAGGGTACTAGGTAACTCATCAAGCGGAAAGAAACGTAATTCTTTTGACTCAGTTTGATCACATATAAGCTCACCGTGAAATTCACGGCAAATATAAACAACGAGTACACCGTGTACTTGATCGCCGTTTGGATAGATTTGAAAGTAATCTGGTCCTGAGTATGTACGGAATAGTTCTGGATTTTTAATGATAAGCCCAGTTTCTTCAAATACTTCTCGCTTTAAAGCGTCTTCGAGTGTTTCGTTATATTCTAAGGCCCCGCCAATAATACCCCAGCGGTTAAAATCTGTCCGAAGCTGCAGTAATACTTCATCTTTTTCATTTAATATAATGGCGTGTGAGCCTATCAAAATAAGTGGATGATTTCCTACTAGATTTCTCATGTCTTCAATATAGCCCATATTTCTTCTCCTTATATTTAATAATAATTAGGCAGTTCTTTTAACATTTTTTCTGTTTTACGTGCTGTAAATGCTAAGTTATGATCATCTTTTGTTCTAAAAAATAATGTGCGTAAAAAGAGTTTAATGTTTGCGCATAAAATACAATACTCATTAAGGGAAAGGCGTTTTCTAATTTGAGGAAGCCTTTTTATTTTTTTATAAATAATTGAAATTAACTCATCTTGCGGAAAGTCATGATATAGCATCGATAGTAACGGCGTAACAATGCGTTCATCTTCGTTATTATGAAATAGATCCGATGGAATGAACATTTTATTTAATAAACAATGAATTAATTCTTCGTACGACTCAAAGGTCGTATAGGAATTGTGAACAATTTCAGTGAAGGCATCAGATACGTGTGCAAGACAATGAGCCCATCCTTTATTTTCAATATAGCCTCGAAAATCCATTTCTAAGTTTGTGTATGTAATGAGTTTGTTTTTTATTTCTTCGATATCCTCCTCTGTAAAAAAGTAGTGCGAGTTAGCGAATTGGAGTATTAACGCAATTAACGAAACAGTGTATGAACGTGTGAAAACCCCATCTGTATGTGGGGAGTGAATGTCACAATATAAATACTCATCACTTAAACAAGTTTGTAAAAGTAATTTCAGTTGATCATCCATAAGAAATTCGTGATGAATAAAATGGGCAAAACATTTATAGATAAGTTGGTAACGAACGTAACTATCAGTCGTTCCGACATACTGAAGCATGTTCAACGTTAACTCATTAATATCTATATGTTGCAGTTGCGTATAGTCATTTTGTTGTATAAGCTCTAACTGTTGTTGCAGCGCTGTAATATCCAATGGAGAACCTCCTCCGCACTTTAAAGATGCGATGTTTTCTAGTATTCTATATATTCAAGGACAATCCTGCTCATGCAAGGAGAACAAGTAGAAATTCGGGTATGACATAGATGAGGGAAGTATATGATGACTATAGAACAGTTAGAAAAACATTTTAAAATAAGAAGAAATGCTTCTTCTGTCATGATAAAAGAAAATAATGCAGAGATTTTTACAGAAGAGCAATTAGAAGAGATGATGCAATATTGCGTTGCTGAAGCTGAAAAAGATGGATTAGAAAAACTATATTTTGAAATCTCTTCAAAAAGCCCAAATTATGATGTGTATAAAAAATGTTTCGAAACGTATTCATTTGAATATATTACTGAAAACATGATCGTATTTAAGGATATATATGAAGTAGAAGCTGTAGAAAGTGAAATTGATTTTAAGCTTATTGAAGAAGTAGGAGAAGATACTTTTTATTCTCTTTGGAACGAAATGACGGAAGAACAAGTCACTTATGATCAATTTGTAAATATGATGCTACAAGAAATTGGTGGGCAATGGAAAGAACATTGTTTAACAGCGAGTATCGATGAAGAGCCAATAGGAATTGTAATCCCGCATATTGAAAGAGGTACGTTAGAAGAAGGAAAACTTATGTATTTCGCAGTCGCTCCAAATATGCGAAATAAAGGGTATGAAGCAGCATTCTTTACAGGGGCAATGTTTGTCTTAAAGGAAATAGGCGCATCTTATTATATTGGTGAGACAAATGTACAAAACGAGTGGATGAAGGATGTCTTTGAAAAGAACGGATGTCAGCAACTGAGCTCTACTGAGCGATATGTGAGAAGATTTTAGAAGGATGGATGGCTTACTCTCTCGAACTCATTTAGCGGGAGGGTTATATATGCCGGAAAAACAATTTCATTCTTTTGTTTTACTGTATCCAGAGATCTTGTTAGAAGGTTGGAACATCGAAAAATTTTCAGAGCGTTATGAGGGTGAAAAGTGGGAAACATTTTGGTTTCAAGTTGTTACGCCAACTAGTATGTTTCGGGTAAAAGAGTTTTTCCTCGATATAATGGAGCCGGTATTTCCAGATAGTTGTATTTCTCAAGCAAAAGGAGCTTGTTTTCAATATAAAGGGTTTGTGTATTGGAAAGGTGTAAATTATAAGGGAAAAGAAAGTTACGTTACATCTAAATGGAAAACGCAAATTGAAATTTCTATTGATCGTGGAAATGTAAACCAAGATGAAATGGAAAGATTTCTATTTGGGTTACAGCCGGTAAATATGGAGTTTGCGAAAACGATATTACATACACCATTTCACTTATTAAGCTTTCAAGCGAAGAGAGGTGAAATGGGTGAGATAGGAAGATGTCGTGATTGGAATGCTCCAGATGACGTAATCTATTCGAAATTGCCAATTCATGAAAAGTTAAGTTGGAAGCTCGAATCGATCGGATTAGGAAATGACGAAACGCAGTATGTATACTGGGATGAAGATAGTAAACTATATGCACTTTGGGTTTGTAGGCATAAAAACAAAGCGTACTATCCTGTTTCTTCATGGACAACGAATTATAGCGTTAAACAGATGATAAACGGGTTAGAGTTTTATTCGCACCCAGATCGGGGAACAGTTGTATATGAAGATTTAGATGATGAGCAAATCGCATATGTATTTCGAGGGAATCCGTGTACAAATTTTGAACAAGTAAAAGAACTTTTTGCCTGTTTGTAAGATAAAAAGAAAAATGAGAACGACAAAGTAGATATTCCTATAATACAATAGAGTAAGATTCGATTATAAGAGAAAGCGTTGGTGAAAGAATGGAGCAGCAAAGAAATTGGCTACAAGCAACTGTAGAAAGAAATGAAGATAATACGTTACAAATAAAGTGGGAAAATAATATAGAAGAAGTTCGTATTTATTGGAGTACTTCACCAGATCATATTGAAGAAACTGGAGAATTACTTGTAACAGTAAGTGGGGATTCAGCATGTACAATTGAAAACCCGAGTGAAAATGAGCGTCCATATTTTAGGTTAGTAGGAAGTAATGGACAAGCAGTGACAGTAGCTGAGCGTAGATTACCATTACAAGGTGCGTTTAACTTCCGTGATATGGGAGGATATGAAACGACTGAAGGCCGTAAAGTAAAATGGGGTAAGTTGTATCGTTCTGAAGAATTAGCAGGATTAACTGAGTGGGATATCGAGTATTTACAGAAGTCTGGCTTAAAATTAATTTGTGATTACCGTACAGATTTTGAAGTGAAACATAAGCCAAATCCAGGTATTACAGGTGCTCGTCAAATATGCTTACCAGTTATGCAAGACTTAGCGAAAGATTTAAATATAAATGAGTTTTTCCAAGTTGGTGATTTATCAGTATTAGGCAAACCAGGCGAATACCTTGTGAAAATGAATCAAGATTTTGTAAGTGGTAATGAGGCGTTTGTGAGCTTCTTAAAACTCGCTCGAAATCCAGAAAACTTACCGTTAGTAAACCACTGTACAGCTGGAAAAGATCGTACTGGATTTGGTTCTGCATTATTATTACTTCTATTAGGTGTATCAGAAGAAACAGTAATGAAAGACTACTTACTAAGTAACGGTTTCCGTGAAAAGTTAAATGAAAAAATGATGGCATTTTTAGGTGCAAAATTACAAAACGATGAAAGTAGAGCAATATTAGGTGCGATGTTTGAAGCTCGTGCTGAATATTTACAAGCTGCGATTGATGAAATTAAAAAGCAATACGGATCAGTTGAAGCATACGCTGAAAAAGCTCTTGGCTTTACGAAGGAATCGTTAGAGGAAATGAAAGAATTATTGCTAGAAGATAAATAATGAGGAGGGAGGCTGATGGGATTAGCCTCCTTTTCTTATTGTTGCTATAATTTTGTTTATGAGGATGTTGTGCACCGAGGAGAAAATGGTGAAAAGGACTTACGAATCGGGGGATGAAATGATTCATACACGCTTAAAAGCAGAAGAGTTAAGGGGAAAGCTAACAATAATATTAAGTCAAGAATACAGGGAATTAGCTGTTCAGGATTTAAAGGTGATTGGAACGGGTGTGCAAAATATTGTTTTTCGCGGAGATTCAGAAAAAGGGGCTTTAGCATTTCGAGTGCCGTGGGAACGTGAAGTGGAAAATATAAATGAAGATTTATTTAATAGTCGGATTTCATTGCAAAAGGAAACAGAGCTTTCTAAGTTTTGTTATTCAAAAGGTATTCCAGTGCCAAAGATACATGGATTGTATCTTTCTGCCGAACTTGATTTTTTAATATCGGATTATGTATCTACTGATCATATGCCAATTTCTGCATGTGAAATAGGGAAGTTAGTTAGTGAGCTTCATAGTATACCAATCGATGGTTTACAATACGAGCAGAACATTAGAGAGCCAATTAGTAAGTATATAGCGGAACGAATTGTGAAAAGAGTAGAAGGTTTTAATACAATTACGGATTGTGGAATTAAACTTCCAGATACAAAAACAATTGAACATATTCTTAGTACAGCTAATCATGTAAAGAGTTTATTGCATATGGACATTCGACCAGCAAACTTAATTGGATATAATGGAGAAGTTAAAGCGATAGTTGATTGGGATAACGCTCTAATTGGTCATCCATTATTGGAGCTTATGAGAATAGCTGAAACGAATGAGGTTAATTGGGAAGAATTTAAAGAGGGATATAAGAATGATGGTATCTTTAACGCTACCCCGCATATTGTTAGTTTATTTTATAGGTTAGATACAGCGGTCATGCTTGCAAACTTATTTATAGCACATTTGAAAATAGAAGATAAAGGTGTATTCTATAAAGAGCGAGTCAAAGCACTTTATAATGAAATATATATAAGCTTATAATTAAGCTATGAGAATGAAGTTTTTAAATTAGGAATTGAGGAGAACACCATGAAATACAAAGTTATATTATTCGATGTAGACGATACATTATTAGATTTTCCTAAAACGGAAAGAAACGCATTACATAATACCTTTGTACAGTTTGGCATGCCTACAGGGTATAATGATTATCTTGCAAGTTATAAAGAGATTAGTAATGGATTATGGAGAGATTTAGAAAATAAAATGATTACGCTAAGTGAATTAGCGGTAGACCGATTTAGACAATTATTTGTACTTCATAATATAGAAGTAGATGCGCAGCAATTTAGTGATATATACCTTGAAAATTTAGGGAAAGAAGTACACCTTATAGAAGGTGCAGTGCAATTATGTGAGAACCTTCAAGATTGCAAGTTAGGTATTATTACGAATGGATATACAAAAGTGCAACAATCTAGAATTGGAAATTCGCCTTTATGTAACTTCTTTGATCATATTATTATTTCAGAAGAGGTTGGCCATCAAAAGCCAGCCCGTGAGATTTTCGACTATGCATTTGAAAAACTTGGGATTACTGATAAATCCAGTGTACTAATGGTTGGAGATTCGCTAACTTCTGATATGAAAGGCGGAGAAGATTACGGTATTGATACTTGTTGGTATAATCCGAGTCTGAAAGAAAACAAGACAAGTGTTAAGCCGACCTATGAAGTGGAGAGTTTGCTGCAAATTTTAGGAATTGTAGATATTGCGGAAAAAAGTGTAGTCTGTTCCTAATCTAAATGAAATTATATCGACGCAAAATGAAATATATCGAACATAACTTCGAATATATCGACGTTTCAACAAAAGATACCGATTTAACGACATGTTATGACACAAAAAGCCCTTTATTTTATAAGGGCTTTTTTACATTAATCTTCAAAAATAAAGATCTCATCAATAGAACTATGTAGTGCTTTCGCGATATCATGGGCAAGCTGCAAGGAAGGATTATATTTTCCTTTTTCGAGATGGCTAATTGTTTCACGGCGTACACCAACACTTTTCGCTAAATCTTCTTGTGTCAAATTCAATTTGGCGCGGTATTCTTTTATCTTCGTTACGAACGCCATGGCGCATCTTCCATTTCATCAACTGGTTTATCGTAAAAGAACATAGAGAAACCGAACGTAAGAATAAGTGTGCCGAAAATAAGAGCGATATCAATCTCTTGTAGTGTAGGGTTTGGAAATAACATTTCAACAAACATAATGATAGCGGTAGTTAGTAATGTAACGATAAATGCATTGCGGCACGATTTATTGACGATTTGTTCAAACAGTTCATCGTGTTGAACCGTTCTATACGTTGTGAAAAAGGAGAAGAAACAGAACATAGTAAACAGTCCTTTTTCGTAAAAAAATCCGAGAAATCCGAAGAAACCGAGAAATCCTAAATATTTTATCCAAGTTGTTTTCATGATAGGTCCTCCTTATAATGTTAGAAATAAATCATATTATGTTATAAATATATCACATATAGAAAAGAATGGTAATAATAGTTTTCCAGCTCTTTTCATAATAATAGTAAAAAGAGGAAATATACTGCGAAACAAAGAGGATAATATTGTAAAATGATTGTAAGGAGGGGGAGGAAGAAATGTTAACTTGGATAATGATCGTTGTATTACTTGTAGTGATTACTGTAATTGCAACGGTATTAATTGGGCGAAATGGTGATGCGAATTATAGTAAAGCTACAAAGGGGAATATTAAACGGCTTACAATGATTTATATTATACTAGCTGTCGTTTTAATTGTTGGATTAGGGGTTTATATTTATTTTAAAGGTTGAAAAAACTGAAAAAAAACAAAAATCTAAAAATAGAATTATGCTATAATATCAATATAGTTATTTGGTAATTAAGGAAAGGATTGGATGGAATGATTGAAATTACGAATGTGTCAAAAAGTTATAATGGGTCTACCTATGCAGTAAAAGATTTAAGTTTATCTGTGCCTAGCGGAGAAATCTTTGGATTTTTAGGACCGAATGGTGCGGGTAAATCAACGACAATTAAGATGATTACTGGTATTCATGGGGTGGACAAAGGGACCATTACGATTAACGGCAAAGATATTACGAAAGAGCCGATGGAAGCGAAAAAGACGTTTGGTTATGTGCCAGATAGCCCAGATATGTTTTTACGATTAAAAGGAATTGAATATTTAAACTTTATGGCAGATATGTATGAAGTGCCGAAAGAACTAAGGCAAGAGCGAATAGAGTCTTTAGCGAAGAAATTTGATCTTTATAATGCATTATCTGACCAAATTCAAAGTTATTCACACGGTATGAGACAAAAAATCGTTATTATTGGTGTGCTTATACATGAGCCGGATGTATGGATTTTAGACGAACCATTAACAGGGCTTGATCCGAAATCTGCATATATTTTAAAAGAAATGATGAGAGAACATGCGGATAAAGGGAAGATTGTATTTTTCTCTACACACGTATTAGAAGTGGCAGAAAAATTATGTGACCGCGTTGCGATTATTAACAGGGGGAATCTTCAGTTTAAAGGGAATTTAAATGAAATGAGAGATCATTTTAAATCCAATGAATCACTTGAAAAAATGTTCTTGGAGATGACGGGAAATGAGTAAAATTTGGACGTTAACGAAAGTATTATTGAAATTAAATTATGCAGATTTCATAACAGATAAGAAGAAACGCTGGGCGTATGTATTTTCATTTGCAGCAATATTATTTGTTGGCTTCTTAATATTTGGTTCGATGACACACGGAATGTATGAAGGTATGAAACATATAGGACAGGAACCGGGAATTATTATCGCAATAGGACTTGCGATTGCGAGTATTTGGGTATTTTTAATGAGTATTACGAACATTTTAACTGTATTTTACTACAGCAATGATATTGAAATGTTACTGCCGTTACCATTAAAACCAGCGCAAATTATTTCAGCGAAATTTTTAACGGTATTAATAACACAATACGTAATGAGTTCATTCATTTTATTACCAATCTTTATTACGTACGGTCTAAAAAGTGGCGCATTTATTACATATTACATATACATGATTTTTATTTACTTACTCTTCCCGATCGTGCCGTTAGTATTAGCTTCGTTACTGATGACAATTATTATGAGGTATACGAATATAGCGAAAAATAAAGACCGAGGAAATATATTTATTGGAATCGTAAGTATACTATTTATTGTAGGAATTAACGTATTTATGCAGTGGAGAAATAAAAGTGCGTTTTCTGGAGACGCAGCTGCGGAATACCTTGTAAATAATCAATCCTCTCTTTTAGTACAAATGACAAATTATTTTCCAACTACATATTTTGGAGCAGTGGCATTAATAGAAAGTGCAAGTTGGAAGGGACCTTTATATGTATTAATCTTTGCACTTATTTCATTTGTATTTTTTGTGGTGTTTTATTACATTGCAGAGCGTACATATTTAAAAGGGGTTATTGGACTTTCAACGAGTACAGCAAAGAAACAAGCTATTACGTCGGAAGGTTTACAGAAATCAACGGTACAAAGTTCACATTTAAAAGCATATGTGAAAAAAGAATTTAAAACGTTATTCCGTACACCGCAATTTTTCTTAAATTGCATTGTACAAACTTTCGTTATGCCGATTATGCTATTCTTTGTTTTATTCGTACAAGATGGAAATTTAAAGTGGATTACAGGATACATTAATAATCCAGAATCGGCAGGTCTTGCAATTGGTGTTGGCCTTTGTGCATCGTTATTTTTAATGGGGAGTAACGTTATTGCAACAACGTCATTTTCACGAGATGGAAGCTCTTGGTTTGTGAATCGATACTTACCAGTAAAGGCGTCCGATATCTTTTTTGCGAAAGCATTAACAGCTTGGATAATTAATATAGCAATTCTAGCAGTATTCGGTATTACGATGGCAGTTGTAGCGGGAGTTTCACCAGTCTTTATGATACTTTGGTACTTGCTAAGTGCGAACGGGTTATTGTTAATTAATTTGATAGGTACACGCTGGGATGCACAAACTGCAGACATACATTGGGATACCGAACAGAAATTATTTAAAAGTCGATATACAACTTTATGGAATTTTTTAGCTAATATTTTAATAGCTTTAGTTATTGTAGCGGGAGTAAGTGTATTATACTTCTTCCTTCAAGTAGGACTGTGGGTTATGTTTATTGTTTTATTTGTAATGTTTACGATTGTAAATTATATCTTTATTAAAATTTTAAAACTAGGTGCAGAACGCATATTGTCAAATATTAATTAAGAAGGTAGATCCTCTGTATTCGTGCAGGGGATTTATCACGCTATTTGTGGGCAGTAAGACCTCTCACTCAAAATTAGGCTGAAAGCAAAGAAGTTAGGTGGAATCAACTGCCCGTAAATGCCCGATTGGTTCAACTAATAATCAGCGGGGGATGAACAAAAACCCCGCTGATTATAGTTTCACTTTACGTATAGATGGAGGAGAAAAGGTGAAGACAATAGCAATTGTAACAGGGGCAACTCGTCTGAATGGAATTGGTGCAGCTGTATGCAAGGTGCTTGCTCAAAAGGGGATAGACGTCTTTTTCACGTACTGGCCAAGGTATGATAAAGCGATGACGTGGGGAATGAATGGTCAAGAACCCTTTTTGTTAAAAAAGGAGATTGAAAGTTACGGTGTTCGATGTGAAATGGCAGAGATCAACTTATCGCAGTCTTATTCGCCTAATCGTGTATTGTATATGGTATCAGAACGTTTAGGTGAGCCATCTATTCTTATTAATAATGCGGCGTATTCTACTCATACGAAAATTGAAGAGTTAGATGTAGAGCAATTAGATAAACATTACACGGTCAATGTCCGTGCTACTATGTTATTAAGTTCATTATTTATTAAACATTTTTCACTTAAAACGAGTGGTAGTATTATAAATCTTACTTCTGGGCAATCATTGGGACCAATGCCAGATGAATTGGCATACGTAGCAACAAAGGGAGCGATAGAAGCATTTACAAAGTCTGTTGCACCAGTTGCTATGGAGAAGGGGATTACAGTCAATGCTATTGATCCAGGACCAACGAATACAGGATGGATTACAGAGGAATTACAGCATCATTTAGTATGGAAATTCCCGCAAGGTAGAGTTGGAGAACCGGTGGATGCAGCACGTTTAATTTCTTTTTTAGTAAGTGAAGAAGCAAAGTGGATTACTGGGCAAGTCATTCATTCGAATGGTGGTTACTTATAATAATATTATGTTAATATGTGTTGAGAAACAAAAATATTATAAAATATTTAATTTTTTTGCATAAATAAAATGTCAAGAAAGATAAAAAATTGATAGGGGAGTATGTTGTCATTTGTAGATTGTAAATCTTCATGTGACAACATACTCTTTTTCTTTTGTACAGAGGAGAAAAATGAGGTAGAAGAAACTCGAATATTAAAATAAATTTATCGTTTTTTGTACGTATTATTATGAAGATTACTGTCGGAAAGATGATGATTCGTGTGAAAAGGAATTTTTCAAGGGAAAATAGAATCGTAAAGAGGAGGATAAAATTGTAAACATAGGGGGATTTTTATGAAAATGAAAAAGGTCGCTATCGCATCAGTAGCAATTGGTACAATGCTTACAATGGCAGCTTGTAGTACCTCCACAGATAAAGATGCAGCGAAGAAGGATCAGGCAACTGCACAAAATGAAGAGCAATCAAAAACGACAAGTGCAGATGAAGCGTCAAAAACAACGAAAGATACTGAAAAAGACACAAATACTTCTTCGAATGAAAAAACAGATAAAGATGCAAAAAATACAAAGGAATCAACAGGAACAGAAAGCAACGGTAAAACGTCAACTCAAAATGAGAATGGAAAAACAAAAGAAAAAGAAACAACAGGAAAAACGAATGATCAAACTACTAGCGGGAAAACAACAGATCAAAGCACAAGTACAAGCACAAACAATAACGGAAAGACAACGAAAGATCCGAAGAAAAGTGTTGCTGTGAAAACGAGCGTTAAAGAAGTTGTTGCATTAATTGATAGCTTAGACAAGCAGTTGGCTGCTAATCCTAAGTTAGATACAGTAAATAAACTCGGAAAACAAATTAATGAGAAGTGGGATGTAATTGAAAAAGAGTTAGAAGCATCACATCCGACGGATTCTAAAACAATTGGTCAAAGTATGTATCCGTTAATTGTAGGAGCGGAGAAAGAAAAGATCGATGTTAATAAAATGAAGTCATTAACGACGAAAACGAAAAAAGATTTAAATCAATTATTAACGAAGCTTTCATAGTTTCAAAAGCCTACTCGTGTGAGTAGGCCTTTTTTCGGTTGTTGAGGTAGTTGTCTTATTCTATTTAAATTATGTTATTTATTGTTCATTTGCGTTTCGGTTTAAGAAATAAAGGCTTCATTTGAAAGGAACATTATAATGATAGAAAAGAGGGATAACAATTAAAGATATTCTTTGATAGAAAGTCATAAAAAATACTTCCTTGTAAATATATAGTAGTCTATTTAAATTTGTAATTTAGTAGTTTTTAAAACTTATTATTTTTAACGGGAATTTTATTTTGTAAGTATGTGAGACTCGAAAAAGAGCACTTCGTAAAAGTGCTCCTTAATATAGTTTTATTAAAGATATTCTAACTTAACAATGTTAATAAGAAAGTAGAAACATCAAATAGGATATGCGCGATAGCACTTGCCCATATTGAATTAGCTTTAAATGCAGCCCAGTTGAAAGGTAATCTAGCTAAAGCGATGACAGCAAAAATCTGAATCAAATTTCCTTGGTATGTAAAATAGTGTGCTAAACCGAAAATAAATGCTCCAATAAGTGTTATTAAAATCATTGCCCACTTTTCATTAATTCCTTTTCTTTTTAAGTAGTAGATCCCTAGTATTGATGGGACTAGAACTAAACATTCTTCACCAATTAAACTGAATACAATAATTACAAAATTAAGAGTAAATTGAACGGGAGTATTGTGTTCAAAAATACCACTAGCTGCATTAGTAGCAAATTGATAATGGAAAATATATTTCAGTGATAGTGCGATAGCAAAACTTTGTAAAATGTTCCATACGTAACTTATCAAAATGATTTTAGTTGCTCCCTTTTGTAAGGGACTAAAAGCTAACTTAATACCATCTAGTCCGTAGGTTACATATAATCCAACCAAACCTGCTATCGCCAAAAATGTGAAGCTAATAAGTATTTCTGAAAATACTAAACCTAGGTAAGCAATGATAATTAATAAAATACTAAAAATTGCGCGCCAAACATTAATAGTTTTTTTGTTAAAGAGACTGTTCATTTTGACTTCCCCCAACTTTATTAAACGTTTTAATGGTATAAAATTACAAAAAACAGCTTCCAAATTTATTGTATGATAGGGGTAGTAAATCTAAAAGAAGAATGTTTGCAATTACATCAATTATTTTTAGAAATATGTAAATATTGTGAAGTTGTTTACAATAGCGAAATTTAATGAAACAATCTTTTTTAGCGAGAATGCTTTGTGAATAGTTGAATTGCTTTTTCAGGTACATAGAATTTCCCATTGCTTTTTACAACAATGCTTCCTAATTCATAATCTTTCCCACCGATACGAATAATGTTTTTATTAACAAACAATTTGGCCGCCGTATTATTGCGTTTTACTACAAGCACCGGGTTTCGTACATCTTTTTTGTCAATTGTTACAGTTGCACCAATTTGTTTAAAGGCCGTTTCAGCATCTAAGAACAATTTCTTAGTGATTTCTCCTAATTGAAATCCCATTGCTTTAGCCATTATTTTCGCAATGTCTGTATTTTGGACTAAACCGTATGGCTTTTGAGGACCGTAAGAGTATAAAAATACATCTTCACCTGTATGACCACCAGTTGTAAAACCGATGTTCGCACGGTTGGCCAATAATTTAGTAAGGATTGGACCTACATCAGCTTTCTTATGTGCATCTTTTAATTTTTCTCTTTCATCATCAGTTAGGTTGTCTAAACCGTAAAGAGCAATTACTTCTTTTATATTAGATAAATCATCTTTTAGTTTACTTGTAGCACCTTCAAGTGTCATTTTCGCCTTTTTCAGTGGGTCAATGTAAGCTGATACTGGTGTAGTATCATATCCTTTTGTTGTATTGCTGTTGCCAATGGAAATACCGCTATTACCGTGATCCGCTAAAGCAATGACCATAGTGTTACCATCTTTCTTCGCAAACTCTAACGCTTCTGTAACTGCATCATCAAACGCCAATACATCGCTAATCATCCCGATTGGGTCATTTGCATGTGCTGCCCAATCTGCCTTACTACCTTCTACGAATAAGAAGAAACCATCTTTATCTTTTGATAATGTTTGAATTGCTTTTCTCGTCATCTGGGAAAGAGTGGGCTGCTCAGGATGATTTGCTTCACGATCCATATCGAAGGCAAGGGCAGTATTAGAGAAAGAACCCCAGATTTTCTTTGATTTGGAGTTTAGTAACGCATCTTTTGTTTCGACAAAGTCGTACCCTTTGTCTTGAATCACTTTTACTAAATCTTCGTTGTCTTTACGAATGCCATTGCTTGTCGTAGGCTGAAGTGCTGCCTTTCCACCACCTAATACAACTTCTATATTTTGATAAACTTGCTGTTCACCAAGTAGTTCAAAATTTTTACGGTTAACGTGGTGGGCAGAGAAACTAGCAGGAGTAGCATGCTGAATTTCTGAAGTAGCAATGATTCCTGTCGCGCGGCCGGAACGTTTTGCGCCTTCTAATACGTTGGCAACTGGACGAAACTTGAATTCTTCTTTCACTGGTTCTAAGCCAGGTGAATTCACAATAGAAGGTAATACGCCCACGTAACCTGAATTTGATTTGTTTCCTGTCGCTAAAGCTGTGGCTGCCGGTGCAGAGTCCGTAATAGCTGATTCTGCGGAATACGTACGAACACCTCCGGATACAATTTGATCTAGTGCAAGAGGTGAGCCTTTATACCACCGGGCCAATGTTGTAGCAGAAGAACTTGTCCCATCTATAACCATGAAAATTACATTTTTGGGTTGCTTGCTTTCTTTTTTTACCGCAGCTTTTACCTCGTTATGGTTCATCATGATTCCTGCTGCTAATGTACCTATTGCTATCGTTCCTGCTAAAGTTAGTCCCGTTATCTTTTTATGAAGATTATTCATTGTGATTCCTCCATAGGTTGTTTTCGATATCCCAATCTATCGTTCGTATGTAAACAAGATTTATTATTAGTAGTACCCTATTGCAACGAAACTAACAATAACTATTGAGTCAAAATATTGGACACCAAAAGTTAAATTTAAGCTACGTATTCAGCAATCGCTTCTTCTCATATAAAACCTTTGTGCACCTTTAAGTTACACAGTCTTTCCTATAAAAAGAATCTTCTCTTTATTTTATGGGAAACATTAGAAAAAGGATGGTGGGAACATGACAATTGATCGAGTTTGTACAATTGGACCAGCGAGTAATAATGAAGAAACATTAGCGCAGCTAATAAACAATGGTATGAAAATTGTTCGTTTGAATTTATCACATGGCACGCATGAAAGTCATAAAACAATCATGCGTTTAGTAAAATCGTTAGACGATTCTATTAAAATTCTAGGGGATGTACAAGGCCCTAAAATAAGATTGGGTGAAATGAAAGAGGAACAAATTACACTTGAAGCAGGGGATTCATTTATTTTACATACCAATCCAGTACAAGGGAGTAAAGAAGAAGCAAGTGTTGATTATGTGGAGATTGCGAATGACGTAAAAGTTGGAAGTAGAATTCTTATTAATGATGGAGAAGTTGAATTAATTGTTGAAAAGGTAAGTGCGGACAAAATAGAAACGAGGATAAAAACAGGTGGAAATATTGCTTCTCATAAGGGGGTAAACTTACCAGGTACAATTGTTAGTTTACCAGCTATTACAGAAAAAGATAAAAAAGATATTCAGTTTCTTTTAGAAGAGAATGTTGATTTTATTGCGTGTTCTTTCGTTAGAAAACCTAGTCATATAAAGGAAATACGAAGTTTTATACATGAACATAAAGAAACATCTCCTAATTTAATTGCAAAAATAGAAACGATGGAAGCAATCGAGAATTTTCAAGACATATGCAAAGAAGCGGATGGCATTATGGTCGCAAGGGGAGATTTAGGTGTGGAATTACCGTATCAATTTATTCCGCTTTTGCAAAAAATGATGATTCGTGAATGTAATCGAACGAATACATATGTCATTACAGCGACACAAATGCTTCAATCTATGGTAGATCATTCTATTCCTACAAGAGCTGAAGTGACTGATGTATTTCAAGCTGTACTGGACGGGACGAATGCTGTTATGCTTTCTGCTGAAAGTGCGTCAGGGGAGCATCCAATCGAAAGTGTGAAAACGTTACGTCTCGTTTCGGAATTCGCTGAGCATGTGAAAAAAGATGGGCCTTTTGCGATGAAAGACGTACTGGAATTGCTGCATAAGTCTCTTTAATATGAAAATTTATATTCATCGTTTATAGTATTAATGGGATACTTATGCTGAACCAGCAAGAATTTGTTGTTCTTTCTGTATGAATTCAACTTTTTTATGGAAAGATATGTTAGTAAGTATACGATTTGAACGTTCTATTTTTTAGAGTGTGATAGGAGGAGAATGAATATGTCAGATATTGAAGTAGGCGAAGTTTTTAGCCTTAGCGACGAGAATAATGAAGAACAAGAAGTTGAAGTACTTGGAGCGATGGATGTCGAAGGAGCAGAATATATTGCGGTTGCTTTTGTTGAAGATATTCAAACAGAAACTGAGGAAGACATTGATATCTTCTTTTTAAAAGTAGAAGAAGATAGTGAATTCTCATACATTGAGAGTGACGAGGTATTTGAAAAAGTATCTGCTGCATTTGAGAAGATTTTGGACGAGCAAGAACAAGAATAGTTTGACACAAGAGGGAGATGTATATCTGCCCTCTTTTTTGTATAGGATGGAAAAATTTTTCTCTAATTTCTGTTTTTCAATCCACTATGAATCATACACTTCTTTTGTGTTCGCGGAAGCCGCATTTAATAAAAGGAAAATGGCTGCTATAATATGCAGAACGATTGCTATATAAGGAAAGAAGGCAACTAGAATAGTGAGGATACCTATATAATTAGAATAGGTTTTCATGTCTTCCTTTTTAGCTAATAAAATTGTAATGATATGTAAAGTAATTACTATAAGTAGCGGTATCCCGTATAAGTCAACTATTCCTTGAAGTAAATAATAAGGAATTAATAAAAGGTGGGATATACCTGTAGTCCACTTCAATGCTTTTACGACTGTCTTCAAAGTTAATTCCTCCTAAATAATATGTTACTAAATATAGTGGTGAATGGATATACTTTTGTAATTCACATTCAGGAAAAACAGATAATAATATTATGTAAACTGATTGGTTCTTTATCCCGCTATTGGTGGTCAGTAAAACTCCCACCTCAAAATTCGGCTAGAGTAAAGAAGTTAGGTGGAAGCCCTGCTGCCCGTAAACGCCCGTTTGGTGAAGGCTAATAATCAGTGGGGGATGAACACCCACTGATTATAGTTTCACTTTATTTATGCACTAGAAAAACCACCCAAATGAGGGTGGTTCGTATTATAAATAATTACGTAAAGAAGAAAGGGGAACCTTTACTTCACTACCTTCCTTCATATTTCGCAGCATAACTGTTTCTGTAGATAGTTCTTCTTCACCAATTATTAGCACATACGGGATATTTTCTTTATTGGCATAATTAAGGGCACGTTTCAATTTACGTCCGGCTAGTTCAAGTTCGATTTTTAAGGAAGTAGTAGAACGCAATTGCTGGGCAATTTGTAAGCATTGTAATTCTGTCCCGAGTGGGATGATAAATACATCCGCTGTAGATGATATTGCCTCTTTCTGTGATAGTGCTGTATAAATAACGTCTAAACCGAATGAAATACCGACTGTTGGATAGTTCATATTATCATCACGGAATGCACCAATAATATTATCGTATCGACCACCGCTACCGATGCTGGATGTAATCGAGCCATCTTTTAGAAAAATTTCATACACGGTACCTGTGTACATCGTGAGCCCTCGTGCTAAAAACGGATTGAATATAGCATTTTCATTTATTCCGAGGGCGATTAAATATTGCTGTAGTTGTTGTAGTTCATCTACTCCATCGGCGACAAGTGTATTATTGAAAGTGTCTTTAAAGTCGGTAATAGTGAGCTTTAGGCAAGATAAAACAGTATTACATATTGTATCGGCCATTTCTACAGTAATCCCGCGCTCCAATACGTCTTTTCGTACACCATCAATCCCAATCTTTTCGATTTTATCCAATGATAAAATTACGTCACTCGTTAATTCGATAGGGATGTTAATAGACTGGAGAATACCATTTAATAATTTTCGATTGTTATATTGAATCGTTACTTCTAAGTTTAACGTTCGGAACAGCTCAAACGCCATGCTCATAAGTTCTGCTTCTGCCATGACGGATTCTACACCGACTATATCAACGTCACATTGAATGAACTCACGAAATCTCCCTTGTTTAATCGGACCATCTCGAAATACTTTCCCAATTTCATAACGTTTAAAAGGAAGGCGGATGTTCGGATTCATTGCCACGACTTTTGCGAATGGAATTGTTAAATCATAGCGTAAGGCAAGGTCGCGTTTCCCTTGATCCTTAAGTGTATATATTTCTTTTAAAATCTCATCACCACCGCCGTATTTGTATGCCATAAGTTCATACATATTTAACGTTGGGGTTTCTAAAGGCTTACATCCATACCGTTCAAATATATCTTCACACGCTCTTTTAATTTTGTTTCGCAATACTTGTTCCTCTGGTAAATAGTCTTTTGTTCCTTTTACATTTTTCATTTCCATTGTAATCACTCCTCTTTTAAATTAAAAAAAGCTATGCAGGTATAAAAATACCCACATAGCTTTTTGAACGCTTCGTGGGTCAACAGGAAAAGCCCTGTACCCACGAAGAAAAATTTTTCTTCGGATACACGGCGTTACGTATGATGATGAAGTTGGAAAGAAGTATTAAAATTTCGCATTACAAATCTCTCCTTAACGTAAGTTTTTCCAAATTATATCAGATGATTTTTGAATTATCAATATTTTTAGTTTTGAAATATACGTGAAGTTATGTAGGAGAAATGGGAAAGGGTGTATAATATAATAAAACTTAATAATATGAAATAACTTTTTAAGGAGACCGCTATGAAAAAAGATAAAACTAATGCGATGCGAATATTAGATAAAGAAAAAATTGAATATTCGATGATGTCATATGATCCGGATGATGGGAAAATTGATGGCGTATCAGTGGCCGAGAAAATTGGACGAGAAGTGAGAGAAGTATATAAAACGTTAATCGCTCAAGGGAATAGTAAAAATTATCACGTTTTTATCATTCCAGTAGATGAGGAACTAAATTTAAAAGCAGCCGCAAAAGCAGTAGGTGAAAAGAAGATTGAAATGATTCCTGTAAAAGATATTACGAAAGTGTCAGGATACATTCGCGGCGGTTGTTCACCAGTAGGAATGAAGAAGTTATTTTCTACATGTATTGATGAAAGCGCCCAATCGCTTGATACGATGATAGTAAGCGGCGGGAAAATCGGCATACAAGTTGAGTTGAAAGTGGATGACTTGGCGAAAGTGACGAGAGCGCAGTTTGGTGAGATAACGAAGTTCTAGTTTTATTAAATTCAGATAATAATTTATAGGATAGTTAGTCCATTATGAGGGCTGATTATCTTTATTTATTTACATAATGAATGAAATGAATAAAGATTGAATATTTAGTTTAATTAGAATGAATACAAACATCTAAAGAAATATGATAAAAGGTTGGTGGTCCTCCATGCCCATCAACCTTTTATTATGAAGTAACACCAGAACGTATTATATTATTGTTTTTTATTAACAGACATAAAAAATATTTTTTATTGATAATTAACAAACACTATTATAAAATGTTAGCATATATATAAACAAAATTAATATTCGTTTGATTTATCTAAAATAGATAGGAAGGGTTAATAATAATAAAATAATGGGTATATCACCTACAAAGAGCCACGAAAAGAATGGGACCAGTACGGAAAAGATGCTTTCGTAAAAAACAAAAATAAAAATTATTTGTTCTTGAAGAAAAGTGACTAGAAAAGTTACAACCATATGGAGAATAAGGTTATACGAAAAAAAGTCTTAAAAGGGGGACGGAATTATGGAACAAAGAAAGTTTTCAGTAACACCTCAAGATCGAATGAATTATGTATTAGGTCTTTATGCTGCAGATCAACAAATTAATGCAGTTCTTTATTTTCCTGTAGGTATATCAAAGGAAATACTTGAACAATCAGTAAGGATAACGTTACAATTGCAGCCGGTTTTGAACAGCCGGTTTGTAGAAAATGATATTCCTTACTGGGAGGAGCATTCATCTGCCACTAACTCACCTATTTGCCTTTTTACAGAAGGAAATGATCAAGAATTTGAAATAATGGCAATAGATTTTATTAAGGAACCTGGTGATCGTATTCAGGGGCCTATGGTTCAAACAAAATTATTACGAGGCACTACAACAGACATGTTAGTTGTGAAATTATCTCATCTATGTTCAGATGGTGCAGGAGTCAAGGAATATATTAATTTGCTTGGAGCAATTTATACTCATCTTTCCTTAGGACGATCTAAGGATCAAATTATAAAGGAATTTAGTGAGGGAAATGAGAGTTTTCGAGATCAATCACATGTATTCAAATATGCTGGAATATCGGACATAAAAAGTGCGTATCGTCCTAACCAAGAACAACAGGCATCGTTATGGTCTTTTCCATCTCAACCCAACAAAAATAAATCCCCTCAAATGTCCGTACGGCGGTTGAGCCATGAGCAATCTCTACGTCTAACCCAATGGACAAAAGCACAACAGGCTACCTTGAATGATGTAATCATGACTGCATACTTCCGAGCTTTATCACATTTCACTGTGTATGCAGAACCTCGCACCGCAGAAAAGATGATCGGTTTAACAATTGATTTACGTCGATATCTGCCTAATTATACAACTGGTGCTATTTGTAACTTATCTGGCATGGAAATGCCAGTGATTAAAATGGGGGATGATGAATCATTTAATCAGACTCTCGTTCGAATTAAACAATCAATGGATAAAATAAAGTCTCAAAATCCAGGTCTTTCTTCAGCAGCAGGAATGGAGCTACTGGCAGGTATGAAGCTATCTGTGGTGAAGGAAATGTATAGTCAGCAATATGAACAGGCTTTACAGATGGGGATGGCATTGCCATTACTGACAAATTTCGGGGTGATCGCTGATGAACCTATTCAGTTTGGCGAATTTCAAGCTGAGGACGGGTATATGACATCACCCATTATGTATGCGCCATTCTTTTCAATGGGTGCAAGCTTTTATAATGGAAGGCTTACATTTACGATTGGTTATCATACACCGGATACATCAAAAGAAATGGTAGACAAATTTTTAGAAAGTGTTGTTAATCAACTACCATAAAAAAAAGAGAATATAGCGCGAAAATTTCTAGCAGGATTGTATTTTAAGGACTCGTCCCATGTACGGCTAGTCTCTTTTATAAACTATACATTTACCAGGCAGGCCTTACTCCTGATAAAAATTTATCTTCGCTTACTTCGTAAAATATTTTTGTTAAATCTACTCTGATCATTTGTATTTGTTCAGCACCTATCTTTATGTTTCATATTTATGGAAAATCGAAGTGGAAAACAATTTGCACCGCGAGAAAAACAAGATATATCGGCATAAAAGTACTAAAAAAGAGCTGATTTAAACTAAACTTTGAATCAGCTCTTTTTATTATTTTTTGAAATGTTTCATATCTATTATTCATAATAGGTGTACCCTTCATGCCCATCAACCTAGGTTTTTAATATATCCTCAAAACGAAAACTTTATATCGCTACAGTAATTTATGAGAATTCAGCTCGTTTTTTTCGTTTTTGGGAAGAGCATATTTCTTAAGTTGATGGGTATTTGGCGATACCCCTATAAAATCTATGACCTAAATATAAGCTCATTGGAGCTTCTTTTTATTTTGGACGGATGTTTCCTAACGGTTGTTGTGGGCTAATATAGTTCAGTATATGTTTTTTGTAATAAAAATCCATTGTAAAATGTTTTTTTTATTAGATATCCTTTTAAAAACGAACATTTTTTGGGTTTTGAAGAGGAATGTTCATGTTTTTCGTTGCGTATTCACTAATAGTTTGTTATATTATCCATATAATAATTAAAAAAACATCACTCGTATATACTCGGTAATATGGTCCGAGCGTTTCTACCTAGTTCCCAATGAAAGAACTGGACTACGGGTTAAAGTATTCGGTCGTTCGGTGTATTGAGCCGCTACCGATCTATAATTTAGCATTGGCCTCATTTTTTGCTTAATTAACTTTGACTACCGTAGTTCTAGAAAGTAGAGATTCTTCTACAATTTCTAGAACTTTTTTCTTTGGACCAAAACTCCGAGTATGTGAAACAACAAGAGAAAGAGGAGATTATTTATGAAGAAAAACCTGTTAAAAAAATATGCTTCCCTAGCAACTACTATCGCATTGTCATTTGCAATACTTGCAGGATGTAATGCTAGTCCAAAACAAGTAGCTGAGGCAAAAAGTGATCAAAAACCTATCTTAATTCAAGGCCCAATGCCAATAGAAGCTGAAAAATTTGCAAAAAGGTTAAAAAATGTGAAAGAAGAAAAATCTGGGAGTTTTGTATTTTATAAAGGAACTGTAGACAATTATCCTGTAATCGTTGCGAAAACAGGTAAAGGAATGGAAAATACAGCAGCCGCTACAGCAGTGGCTATTGAAAAATATAAGCCTATAGCAATTATTAACCAAGGAACATCAGGTGGACATGATCCTAATTTAAATGTATTTGATATTGTTTTAGGAAAACAAGTCGCGAATATAGGTTCACTAAAAACAACAAATATGAATGAGAACCAAGGAATTGAACCGGAAAAATGGATATCTATGGACCTGATGGCTTCTGAAGGGAGTGCAGGAGAAGATCCAAATGCTGAGAAAATCCGATACTACGAGGGAGATAAGGATTTACTTGCAGCAGCTAATGCAGTAAAAGATAAATATACAAAAGGTAAAGTGGTGGAAGGTACTATAGGTTCAGCAGACGTTTGGAATAATGAAGTTGATAGAATTAAGTGGTTCCATACAAAATACGGTACATCTGTAGAAGAAATGGAAGGTGCTGCAGCAGCGCAAATCGCAAAAGCTTATGACGTACCATTTTTAGGAATTCGAGTGTTATCTAACAATAAAACAAACGGCGGAAAATACAACCCGAATACAGCAGCGGCAAATCAAGAATATGTATATGAAGTAGTTAAAAAGTATATAGATTCGATGCAAAGTAAATAGTAGTAGTTCTGTCCCAGCATAAACATCAAGTAACTGTAAATGTTTTCGAGACGGATAAACTTGTCTTAGGAATGGTAGTTGAAAAAGAAAAGCTTGTTTCTTATAAAAAATATAAGAAACAAGCTTTTTTATTTAAAATAAATTGGGTAATTAAACTATAACGTCAATGTGTATCGTTGAATATCATAATAATATAATGGGGGGTGATGTTATATGGCTCTTACTACAGGACCAATTGAAAACGTAGGAAATCAACCTGCTAATGCAAATAGAGTTAGGGTGAAGATCCTTAACCGTACTGCGGGCCCACTTACTGGAGTAGCTAGAGTTTTTAGACTTGACGGTTCATTAGTATTAATTGAACAGGTAAACTTCAATGTGAATTCTAATGCTTCTACTTTTGTAACTCTAAGTTTAGTTCATCCTGCTTTTGGACAAGCATTTGAATATGAAGTTCAAATTGTTCCTAATCAACCTGGTGGACTATATAGTGTTTATGGACTAACAGCTGAAAGTGTTATCATTACTGCACAACGTGTTGTGAACTCAGAATTGACACAGTTTCTTTAATTAAAATAGATTGGTGCCTACATGGTATCCAATCTATTTTTGTACGTATTATTCAGAGAAAGAAAGGTTTTACACAAAAAAAGACAGTTATGGAAAAAGGAAAAGTCGAGCTATCATCTTGATTTTTATTATTTCTGTCTTAGACTTTATCCCGCTATTTGCCGGGCAGTAAGACCCCCCACCTCAAAATTCAGTGAAAGCGAAGAAGTAGGGTGAGGGATGAACAAAACCCCACTGATTAAAGTTTCACTTTATCTGTTTTGTGGCATGGTTTTCTTTGAATGCTTTTTATTCAAAATGTTTTTTTAAGTATTTATCAAATATGCATTATTGCATAAATAAATTTAAATTTATAAGTTAATATTAAACTACTTTTTAGTTGTAAAGAATATTTTAATAATCTTTATAAGAGAGGGGTATGGGTTTCTAAAGAATTTTGGGGGGGAGAAAGCATTTTTTAGCGAATAGCTTCAAATTATATTTTAAAGGGGAAATGGGTATATGAAGTTCCGAAACACAAAACTTGCTATGGTTACACTATCTTCATTTTTTATTTTAGGTTCTGCATCTCTATCATTTACAGATATCATACATGGTGAAGTAGTTTCTGCATCTCCACAAGTAGATACGTTTTCAGCACAAGAGATTACTGTAAAAAACTATGACGATACATATTATAATAACGCTATAGGAAAAACGGGTTTAGAATTAAAGAAGGAACTTCATAATGTTATTGATAATCATACAAAGATATCATACAGTGCGGTTTGGGAAGCGCTAAGAGATACTGATGAAGATCCAAATAATAAAAATAATGTGTTGCTCTTATATACTGGGCGTTCGCAAGGGAAATTTACGAATGGTTCAGGAGTTGATAACTGGAACCGAGAGCATGTTTGGGCAAAATCACACGGTGATTTTGGAACGGCTGCAGGACCAGGAACAGATCTGCATCATTTAAGAGCGACAGATGTATCTGTAAATAGTTCACGTGGAAATCTGGATTTTGATAATGGTGGTATGAACCATTCGGAAGCGACAGAATGTAAATATGATAGTGATTCTTGGGAACCTCGTGATAGTGTAAAAGGAGATATTGCTAGAATGCTGTTTTACATGGCTGTTCGTTACGAAGGAGACAACGGCGAAATAGACTTAGAACTAAATGAAAAGGTGAATAACAACAAAGATCCATACATGGGGAAATTATCTGTTTTATTAAAATGGAATGAACAAGACCCTGTCGATGATTTAGAGCGAAAGCGTAATGAAGTGATTTTTACAAAATATCAACATAATCGCAATCCTTTTATTGATCATCCTGAATGGGTAAATAAAATTTGGAACTAAGATTTTTAAAGAATTTTTAGTGACATTATACTTTGACAGAAGGGATTGATTATTATGATCAATCCCTTCTTATATCTATGATAGAATAAATGGTTTTCATAGGAGTGGAATAGATTATAATAAAGTTTTTTACTTAAAGCAATAGTTTCAAGTGGTAAGCTTTATTTTCCTTCATTTGTATATAACTTTCACCGCACATACAAATTATTGCAACATTAGACAGGGAAACGAAAAAAATCCAAGAATATGTAATATAAAAGGAAAAGAAAAGAGGGAAAGAGATGTGGAAAACTACGGATCTATGTGATGAATTTGAAAAGGAATTACAAATATGTCGCCAGTCTTTTCAATCTTATGGAAAGAAAGAACAATTTTATGGGAAAATAGCAACGGTAAAAGTGAAGGATGATAATGTACTAGTAAAAGAGGGGTTACAAACACTGCCGGAAGGTACAGTATTAGTTGTTGATGGCGGAGCTTCTAAAAATTGTGCGTTACTCGGTGATAATTTGGCAGCTATTGCGGAAGAAAGAAACTTAGCAGGAATTATTGTAAATGGATATGTTCGTGATTCTAGTGCATTAAAAAATATTAATATTGGTATTGTAGCGTTAGGGACAATGCCAAATAGAAGTGTAAAAGAAGGAAAAGGAGAAAGAAATATTCCGGTGCAATTTGGTGAGGTTGAATGGAAGCCGAATGAATATGTTTATGTAGATGAAGATGGAATTATTGTTAGTGATAAAAGCCTACATAGTGAGGGATAATTTCTATTAATGGAAGCTTATTAAGCTATTATTCTTAGAAAATAAATCTGATAAAGCATGGACAAAATTCTTTGTCAATAGTAAAATAATACAGAAAATCAAAATTTGCAGAATGTATAGGTTTATCGTTTTACGATAAAGTGAAACTTTAATCAGTGGGGATTTTGTTCATCCCCACTGATTATTAGCCTTCACCAATCGGGCATTTACGGGCAGCCCGACCCCGACCTAACTTCTTTGCTTTCGCTGAATTTGAGGTGGGGGTCTTACTGCTCAGCAAATAGCGGGATAACTTGAAAAGGGAGTAAATTTTGCCTAGAAAAGTGAATGTTATCACAATGGTGCGTTCATAAACGAAATTATTTTTCCTATACAAATATAGCCGCGAATAATGCGGGTAGGAGGTGTTGTGCATTTTGTTCGACACTTACAAAAAGAGAGTGTCAATCACACGCCCTTAAAGGGTCTTTTTTTGTGTAAATGTTAGTAAAGGGAGGGGATTTTGGAATGGCAATGTTAAAGAAATGGCTGCTTACATCATTAATGGCAGTGGCACTTGTATTTGTTTCTTTTGCGAATACAGTACATATTACGTTTGCTGAAGGAAAGACAGCGAAACTTGCAATTATTGGTGAATCACAAAAAGGAATTATGTTATGTCCAAAAGAAGTTTCCATTGAAGATGGAGAAACAGCTTTTAGTTTGTTACGAAAAGTCATGGGTGACAAAGTAATATCTGAAAGTATGTCATTTGGAACGTATATAAAGGGCATCGACGGATTAATGGCCGGAGCAACGAGCGGTTGGTTGTATGATGTAAATGACAAATCTGCAGAAGTTGGGGCAGATAGTTATAAATTAGAGTCTGGGGATGTTGTTGCATTTCGTTACGTTGCGGACTGGAGCAATATGAGTCAAGAAACGTTGCAACAAACGTTAGATAAGTTCGGGACTTGTAAAACTGTAGAAGAGCCAAAGACAGAGGAACCGAAAACAGAAAAACCAGATGGTAAACCAGAAGAACCGAAAACAGAAAAACCAGATGGTAAACCAGAGGAACCAAAACCAGAAGAACCGAAAACAGAAAAACCAGATGGTAAACCAGAGGAACCAAAACCAGAAGAACCGAAAACAGAAAAACCAGACGGTAAAACAGAAGAACCAAAATCAGAAGATAAAACAACAGAACAACCAAAGCAAGAGAAAGTTGAAATTCCAGCAGCACAATTAAATGAAACAATTTCTAAAACGTCAGAAAAGATGTTACAAGATGGAATTGGTAGTGATTGGGTTGCGATTGGACTCGCTCGTTCAGGTGTAAATATTCCACTTGAAACGAAAATAAACTATGTTCAGCCAGTAGCTGAAAAGGTTAAGAAGCGTTTAAATCGTTTTTCAGCAACAGATTTAGCTAGAACGATTATTATGATGAATGCAATGAATGTAGATCCTACAAAGGTAGAGGGACAAAATTTAGTACAAAATTTATTTGAATCAGATAAAGTGAATTCTGTTACAGGATACGCATTTACATTACTTGCATTAGATACAAAGAAATATGAGGTTCCGGCCGAAGCGAAATGGAATCGAGCTACTTTAGTACAAGCACTTTTACAGTCACAGCATACAGACGGTGGCTGGACGTATGATAGTTCAAGTAGTAAAGAAAGTGCTAGTAGCGTTGATGTAACAAGTATGGTATTAGCTGCATTAGCTCCTTATCAAGATCAAACAGATGTAAAGCCAGCTATCCAAAAAGCTGTTGATTATTTATACAAGCAGCAGCTAGGTAATGGTGGTTTTGCCGCTGATGGACGAGAGAATTCTAATAGTACTGCACAAGCAATTATTGGACTATCGCTAGTTAAAGATGTAGATCACGATCGTCTTAATAAAGCAGTACAAAATTTAATGTCATACCAGCTTCCAAATGGTGAGTTCAAATGGTTACCGAGTGATCAAAAAGGTAGCGGAATGGCTACAGAGCAAGCATTTTTAGCTTTACTTCAGTTTAAAGATCTTGGAAAATCGATTTATGATTGGTCAAATGTAGTAGAGAATGAAATCGATACGAAACCAATTGTAGAGCCAGAGACAACTGTAGAACAGCCGAAACAACAAGAACAGTTACAAAAACAACCAAAAGATGAAAATCTGAAAGTTGTTGTAGATAACGAACGAGTTAATAAAGAAACAAACAAGAATAAGAATCAATTACCACAAACAGGAGCATCTTCTCATAGTGCAGCAACAGAAGTAGGTATGGGTGTATTATGTATTGCTTCTGCATATGTATTATGGAGACGTAAAGCAGCTTAACAAAAATTAGGAGCAATCATTTGCTCCTAATTTTATTATGAAAGGTGAGGGACAGCATGAGTAAGATGAAATGGTTCATTTCTTTAGTTCTTTCATTGGGATTATTAGCCGGATGTGAAGAAACGGCTGTAAAGCCTGAGAAGAAGGCAGAACCGAAGCAAGAAGAGCAAAAAGAAGTAGCGAAACAGGAAGAACAAAAAGATGTACCGAAACCAGAAGAGAAACAAGCTGAACCGGAACAGAAACAACAAGAAGAGCAGAAAGATAAACAAGAACAGAAAGTAGAAGAGAAACAAAAAGAAGAAAAAGCGCAGGCACAACCGGAAGTAAAGAAAGAAGAGCAACCAAAGGAAAAGCCTGCTGCAAATAAACAACCGGAACAACAAAAAGTACAAGAAGAGAAACCTCAGCCGCAGAAAGCGCCAGAAGTAAAAGAAGAAGCAAAGGTTGTTAATCAGCCGAAAGAAACACCAAAGCAAGAGCAAAAAGAGGATCCGAATAAAGGGCAACAGGTAACTCTTCCAGCTCCACCGCAACAAAAGGCAGAATCAAAGCAGGAGCAAAAACCAGAACCAAAACCAGAGCCGCAGGCGAAACAAGTTACTATCTCCGTAAAAGGTCATGAAGGATACTTATTAGGTGCGAAAAAGGTTGATGTACAAGATGGCGATACAGTTTATAGTGTGTTAAAGAGCACAGGATTAGATGTTGATGCAATGGGCTCTAAAGGAGATGTTTACGTAAAAGGTATTGAAAATTTATATGAAAAAGATGTAAATGATAATAGTGGCTGGAAATATCGTGTGAACGGATCGTTTCCAAACCGTAGTGCTGGTGTAGTTACAGTTAAACCAGGAGATACAGTTGAATGGGTGTATGTATACTAAATTAAGAAAGGATCTTCGGTAAAGGACTATGAAAATAAGTTTTTCTTCTTTACATCCTTTTGTGAATTTTTTCTATTATATCGGGGTGATGATACTATGTATGATGTGTCTTCATCCTCTTTTTTTAATTGGAGCGATTATACTAATAGTAATCTTAAATATAGTGCAAGGAAATGGTGAGAAAATAAGAAACATGCTGCCTAGTACTATCGTGTTCTTTTTGATGGTTATTTTATTTAACTCTTTATTAACACATAGAGGAGCGACTACGTTATTTTGGTTAGGAGATAGCCGGATTAAGCTTGAGGCCTGTATGTATGGACTTGTTATGGGATTATTATTAGTTGCAATTATGTTTACGTTTGCTTCGTATAATGATATTATTTCGAGTCATAAATTTTTATATTTATTTTCAAGAATTTCACCGAAAGTAGCATTGTTAACGATGATTACAGTGAGGTTTGTTCCTTTGTTTATTAGGCGGTTAAAGAAAATTACACTCGTCCAAAAAACGAAAGGTGTGCAATTAGATTCAGGTTCACTCATTGAGCGTATAAAAAATGGGATGAAATTACTGCAAGTGTTATTAATTTGTTCGTTAGAAGATGCACTACAAACAGCAGATTCTATGCAAGCTCGTGGATTTGGTGTAACAAAACGTACGACTTATATTCGGTATAGAATGGAAAGACGCGATTGGTACACGCTAAGTTATTTAAGTATTCTATTTATAGCCTCATTCATATTTAGTTATTATGGAGGAGGGAAATTGATCATCTATCCGAAAGTGGAATCAATACTATTCCAGCAATACGATGGAATGATGTTTTTATTATTTATGATGTTTGTTAGTTTACCAATTATGATGGAAGGAAGGGAATGGATATGGTGGCGCATGCAGAAATAAAGAATTTATCATTTATATATGCTGATGAAAATGAATACGCGTTACAGCATATTTCTCTTTCTGTTCAAAAAGGAGAATTTATAGTACTTGCTGGTGGTTCAGGATCTGGGAAGACAACTTTATTGAAACATTTTAAAAAGGAGTTACTTCCAATTGGTACACGTTCTGGGCATACATATTATGATGGAGCTTTATTAGAAGATGTACCAGATTTATTATCTGCACAAGAGATTGGTATGGTATTTCAAAATCCAGAAAATCAGCTCGTGATGGATACAGTTATTCAAGAGCTAGCATTCTCTTTGGAAAATATTGGGTTACCATCACATATTATTCAAAAAAGAATAGCGGAACTCATTAGCTTTTTAGGATTTCAAGATTTATTGCATCAATCTGTTCATACGTTATCTGGTGGTCAAAAACAACTAGTAAATTTAGCTGCAGTATTAGTCATGCAGCCGAAGCTACTATTACTGGATGAACCGACAGCGCAGCTAGATCCGATTGCTGCAAAAGAGTTTTTAGGATTATTAAAACGTATTAATGAAGAACTTGGAATTACGATAGTTTTAAGTGAACATCGTTTAGATGAAGTTATACCGCTCGCAACACGCGTTGTTTGTATGGATAATGGTAGAATCATTTATGATGGTACTTCTAAAAGTGTGATAGCGAACATGTGGGAAGTAGAAAAGTTCCATCCATTCATTCCGCAAATTCCAAGATTGTTTTTAGAGTGGAATGTAGAAGATATTCCGTTTACAGTACGAGAAGCGCAAATGAAAATGAATGATTTTTCAGCGATATCATATAGGAATGGGCAAGTAGAACAATGTGAAAAGCAAGAAGTGATTTTAAGTGCAGAACATATATCTTTTCAATATGAGAAAAATAGTCCACTTATTTTACGAGATTTAACAGTAAACATCGAAAAAGGAAAATGGACAGCTCTAGTTGGGAAAAACGGAACTGGGAAGTCTACACTGTTAACGATTTTAGCAGGATTGCAAAAAGCTAGAAGAGGTAAGGTAAAGTGGAATGGAAAAGTGATACATAAAATTGATTCAAAAGAACGGTTTAAAAGTATAGGGTACGTATCGCAACATCCGTATTATCATTTTACATTTGATACAGTCTGGGAAGAGGTTTATGAGCGTGCTCGTGAATTATATGGCGAAGAGGGAAAAGTAATAGCAGAAGAAATGTTGGAAAAGTTCTGGTTAGATTCGCTTAAAGAGCGCCATCCGCATGATTGTAGCGGTGGGGAGCAACAACTACTTGCATTATGTACAACGTTATTATCAAAGCCAACTTTATTATTACTCGATGAGCCGACAAAGGGACTAGATCCATGGAAAAAGGAAAGAGTAGGAGAGCTGTTTAAACAGTTGCAAAAAGAAGGTACAACAATTATAATGGCAACGCATGATATTGAATTTGCAGCAAAATATGTAGATCAATGCATGATGTTATTTGATGGGAAAGTTATTATGAATGATGCACCGAAAGAGTTCTTTAGTGGTAACTTCTTTTATACAACATCTATTAATCGATTCATCCGTAAAGAGTTACCGTTTGCATTAACGTGGGAGGATGTGTACGAAGCGTGTCCAAACGATATGTTGCATTCATAATTTGTATTTTTATAGTAATAATAGGCACATTACTCTTTACTACACTTATCATGGACGGTTATTACATGTTAAGTAGTTTGTTTTTATTAGCTATCATTATGTTACCTTTCTATATCCGTTTTGAAAGGAAGGCGTTTGTTTCACGTGAAATTGTTATCGTTGCTGTGCTAGCGGCGATCGCAGCAGTTAGCCGGGTACCATTTTCAATTTTACCGAGTGTACAACCGACTTCGTTTGTTATTATCGTTTCTGCAATTGTGTTTGGGAGTGAAACTGGTTTTATGATCGGTGCTACAGCGGCTATTGTGTCTAACATCTTTTTAGGTCAAGGTCCATGGACGCCGTGGCAAATGTTCTCCTGGGGCATGATCGGTTTTATAGCAGGATTACTCCGAAATACATTTTTGATGAAAAAACTATGGGGACGACTCATATATGGATTTGCCGTTGGATTTCTATTTGGCTGGATTATGAATTTTTGGGGTCTTCTCGGTTTTATACAGGAAGCAACGTGGGAAACTGTCATTGCGTACTATGCCGCAAGTTTTTCATTCGATCTTAGTCATGCGATATCGAATGTTATTTTCCTTCTGTTATTTAGCACTTCATGGATTACGATCCTCACAAGATTTAAAAAGAAATACGGTATATTAGATGAGCATAACGTGACATAGAAAAGCATACTCATATAAGGTAGGGTCGCGACTTACATATTCGTTTGCCTCTTTCATGCTTCTTACATATTGTAAGGAGCATTTTTTTATTGTCAAAAAATAGATCCAATATATATCCGTTATTATATGAAATCATTTGTATAATAGTAGGTGAGAATTATTTTCAAAGAGGAGGTGTATAGTTAATGAAGTTAGTTATTCCGAAGCAGCATGGAGCATGGGCCATGCTTGTTATACCATTTCTATTAAGTATCATACTTGGGAAACCTACTATTTATCATATCCCACTGTTTTTAGCCTGGTTCTTTATCTATCTCGCTACGTATCCATTTCTCATGTACATAAGGAAAAGACGAAAAAAAGAATTGCTACACAATGCAATGGTGTATTCTATTATTGCACTCGTATTTGGGATGATTTCTTTATTATATGAATGGCGGATTCTTTTATTCGCAGTATTAATGATTCCATTGTTTATTGTAAATATGTATTACACTCGTCAAAAAAATGAACGAGCATTACTCAATGATATTTGTGCGATTATAGTGTTTTGTATAGGTGGTTTAATCAGTTATTATTTTTCAATGAAGCAAATCGATAAAACCGCAGTATTCATTGCACTTATTTCATTTTTGTATTTTTTAGGAAGTACGTTTTATGTGAAAACAATGATTCGTGAGAAAAATAATCCGAAGTATCGTCTCATATCTTGGGGGTATCATATTGTATTGACGGTAATTGTATTTGCTATCAATCCATGGTGTTCTCTTATATTCGTACCAAGTGTCATTCGAGCAATTATATTGTATGGCAAAAAAATTTCTATATTAAAAGTAGGGGTTTTAGAAATTGTTAATTCTGTATATTTTTTAATCATAACGGCAATAATAATGAAGTATGCCATTTGAAAAAACTTCCCATCTATTGATGGGAAGTTTTCAATCTTGTTCTAAAATGTGAACGGTATAATCACATCTTTGCAATGCTTGCTCTACGGCGTAAAGGGATTGTTCAATACGTGCGCGATTAAAATCTTTTTCAACTGTTTGTAGTGCTTCTTCTAAACAATGTTTTGCTTCTTTTAATGACTGAAAAGAATCTTGTACATATCCACGTGCGTTTTGATACATTTCATAGTCCTCCTTTTTTACTCATATACATGTAGTATGAACACTGAGGAGGAAAATATAATTTGTTATATTTATTTGACAATTAAAATGAAATTACGTATAGTTTATTATAAAGTGAATATTTTCTTATCCAGAGAGGTGGAGGGACTGGCCCGATGAAACCCAGCAACCGCGATGCAGGTGCTAATTCCAGCAGAACATTTTTGTTCTGGGAGATAAGACGAAGATATACGTAACTTCTTCTTATCGGAGAGGTTTTTTTGTTGCAAAAAAACCGATTACGAAAACATATAATAAGAAGAAAGGGGTTGCGAAGTACTGTGACACTCGAAAAATACGTAAAACTGCGTAGTACAGTTTATGAATATATGATAGAGCAAGATAAGCCAATATCATTGTTAGATATTCAAGAACATATCGTTTCGCATCATGAAGGAAAATTCACGAAAAAAATGTTACATCAATTTTATTTATCAAGATTATTAGATGAACTCAAACTGGATGGGAAAATTACTTTAGCTGATGATGAATATCGCTTTATTGAAAAAGGGGTATTTTATAAAGCGGGAAAAGGGAGCTAGGCTCTCTTTTTTTTGAAGTATGTAGTGTAAAAGACTGCTAAAGCAGCCTGATACAAGGGAATGGTGTTGAGTGTGTAGTGTCAAAGATTGAATGTGCCTGAAAGAGGCACTTCATTATCGGCTGCAAATAAAAGAGACACCTTCGCCGAATAGGTGTCAGTCGTTTTGCCATGTAGACTCGCTACTTGACAGTAATTAGAATAACATGCAAGGTTTTTGAAGTCAAAAGGGAATTAAAGGAAGAGGTGATAGGATGTACGCTTACTTATTAAAAGATATAACGAAATGGATTCCAAAGTACATTATAGATAAAGGTTATGAATATTATGAAGAGGGACATGTAGAAGATGTTGAAATACAAGATAAGAAAGTATTTGCTTTCGTTACTGGAAATGCAGGAAACTATGAAGTGATTATTGACCTTACTGATTTTACAAAAAGTAGCTGCGAGTGTCCGTATGAAAATTATTGTAAGCATATGGCGGCAGTTGTGTATGATATTCAAGGTGCTGGTGAGAGTACAGTTAAAGAACAACTGAAAGGTTTAGAAAAAGAAGAGTTACTAACAGTACTAAATCGTTTGTTACAAAGTTCGAAAAATGTCCAAATCGTAGAGAAGATGTTAAAGAATGGGGAGATTTAACTGTAGAGGGGAGTTGCTTTGTAGTGAACGTACTAATTATATACGCTCACCCTAGTCCTTCAAGCTTTAACGCGGCGATTTTAGAGCATGTGCAAAAAGGACTTGGGGAAACAAATCATTCTGTTACGCTACTTGATTTATATAAAGAACAATTTGATCCAGTGCTTGTATTTAATGAAGAGAAGAAAAGACGTGATTTAGTAAATGAAGAAGAGACAGTTCGGTACAGAACATTAGTGGAAGAAGCGGATGCGCTTCTCTTCATCTATCCGATATGGTGGTGGGGGATGCCTGCTATTTTAAAAGGGTTTATTGATCGCATTTTCGTAGCTGGATTCGCTTATAAATATGAAGGTGCCTTGCCGAAGGGCTTATTGAAAGATAAGAAGGCGTGGGTTATTAATACGTTAGATTCACCATTATGGTATGTGGCTCTATTATATCGATCAGCAGATTGGATTATGATGAAGAGAGGTGTTTTACGTTTTTGCGGCATTCGCGATATAAAACGGTCAGTTTTTCAATCTGTGAAAACGAGTAAACGAGAGAAGCGGGAAAAGTGGTTATTACAAATAGAAGAAGCGGCTCGTACATTATGAATGAAATCGATCGTATTATAAAGTGTTGCAATTGTGATGACGAACTTTTTCGTACGTATATTAATTGTTTAGTCCAATTGAAGAAGTATAGTGAAACGTTTCAACAAATTCAGATGCAATTAAGAAATGATTATTTAATAAGAGGGATTTGTGAAAGAGAAGTTGATGAGGTAGTACGGGGAAGTAAAGAATATGAAATACATTTTCTTCCTAAAGTATTACAGTGGAATTTCTTGAGGGGAAATCCACATTTGATTGAAAAAATATGTGAAGATTTTTTTGCATTTGCGGCATTAAATCTTACGGAGATAGAGTGGAAGAAGATTATAAATTGCGTGGGAAATAAGTGATTCATTATGTAAAAAAGCTAGTATAAGACTAGCTTTTCGTTTAAATAAATAAGAAACATAGACTAATGATGAAACCTGCATATAGTAAGTTAACAACGCAAAATCCCATAATATCACGAGCACCTAAACCAGCTATCGCTAATGCTGGTAACGCCCAGAAAGGTTGAATTAAATTTGTCCAAGCATCGCCCCATGCAATTGCCATCGCTGTTTTCGCAGCAGGTACACCAAGTTCAGCGCCAGCTGGAATCATAATTGGTGCTTGCACTGCCCATTGACCGCCTCCAGAAGGAACGAAAATATTAACAATTCCAGCACTTAAAAATGTAAAGAGCGGGAAAGTAGTTTCATTTGAAATGCTAATAAAGAAAGTAGAAATAGCTCCTCCAAGCGAAAGCCCTTCACTATTTACTCCAATCATCATGCCCATAATTCCAGCATAGAACGGAAACTGAAGTAAAATACCAGAAGCGCTCTTTGTTGAGTCAGAGAAAGCGCGAATATATTGAATCGGAGTACGCTGGAAAATAAGACCCGGATTATTGAAGAAGGATATTAGCTATTTTTAACGAATTTTGAATTACAAACAAATTTTATCAAAAGTGGTGAGATAATATAGAGAGTAAAACAAATTTCTTTTTGGATATGAAAATGGAAAAATGTATAGTTAGCAAGCTTCGGAGTGCTGGTTGTGTTTTCGCAGAAGATGAGACCCGGTTACTTATGTCAGAGGCATTAACTCCAGAGGACCTTATGAAAATGGTAGAAATGCGAGTCAACGGTCTACCTCTGGAATACGTTGTTGGATACACGGAGTTTTGTGGTCTACGAATAGAAGTGGATCGAGGCGTTTTTGTACCACGTAAACGTACCGAGTTCCTTGTTCATCAAACAGAGGTCCTGTCGCGTTCTAGCGATATCATTGTTGATCTATGTTGTGGATCAGGTGCTGTGGGTGCCGCACTGGCATCAGCTTTGGGACGAGTTGAATTGTATTCTGTTGACATTGACCCTATCGCAGTACAATGCGCTAGCCGTAATGTAACGAATTTTGGCGGTTATGCTTTTGAAGGTGACTTGTATAAAGCTCTACCAGACTCACTTAAGGGCCATGTAAATATCCTAGTTGCGAACGTACCTTACGTTCCTACCGAAATAATAAAGTTTCTCCCCCGGGAGGCACGCCTATATGAACCAAATGTAACGCTTGACGGAGGAGACGATGGTCTTAACATTCTACGAAGAGTCGCAGAAGAAGCTTTACTCTGGTTAGCTTTGGATGGACATCTTTTGATAGAGACGAGCGAAGTTCAGGCACCTCAGGCCTTTGAAATCTTTTCTGCTGCTGGGCTTAGCACAAAAGTCGTTAGAAACAAGGAACTGGATGCTACTGTCATTATCGGTTCTAATTCTAGCTTTTAGAGTAAATAAGCACGATTCAATGAATATAATCATTTTGATAATCAATCTCTACAAGGGGGGGAATCAGGAAAATACGGATTTACAACACTAAGAAGTGTTAATCCATAAAAAAGTGCACCTCCGATTGTTAAACTGTGTCTAATAACCGGAGATGTACTTTTTTATTTACCTTATTAAACCAAAGCATCTGTAAGCATGATAGCAAAGGATTAAAAATCACTATTTCTCCCAAAGTTCGATCAATCGACCTTCAGGATCTTTAATCCAAATAAACTTTCCAAATTCACTAATCTCTTCTTTCTTTTCAAGAGGTACACCAATATGTTCAAGATGCTGAATAGTCTCGTTTAGATTATGTACTTGGAAATTTAACATCACTTGTTGTTCTATTGGAAAATAACTGTCTTTTTCGGTAAAGAAAGAAAAGATAGTCTCAGTTCCTAATTCAGGTTTAATCACAGTCCCATTCCAATTTTCTATTTCAATCTTCAACACTTCACTGTACCATTTTTTTATAACATCGAGATTGTTAGTTCTCCAAAATATTCCTCCGAAACCTTTTATCATTGTATTTAACTCCTGTCTGTCTTTTAATTTTTAATGTGATTATGTATTCAATATATCAAAACAAAAGAGTAATAGTAAGTGGGAAATAGGGGGCCTGGAAAAATGAATAAAGCAATGATAAAAGACCGCACATGAGGTAAAAGCAATGTGCGGTCTTTTAAATATAGTACAGTATTACGAAGTTTCGCTAATTTTAGTATCTGTATGAGTGTTAGTAGCAATTCTTTTCTTTACCTTTAAGTGATAGTAGGTGTAGCAAAAGATGATAAATGGTACAGTGCAATAGATTCCTAGTCTTTGATTCGGGATAAAGATAAGACTTATTAATATAATGCCATACAATCCAAAACCAAGAATTGGTACAAGAGGATAAAGTGGAGTTTTAAATTTTAAGTTTTCTAATTTTCCACCTTCGGCTAAATAATGTTTACGGAAAAAGAATTGAGAAACACAAATTGACATCCAAACAATAATTGTAATGACTCCAGAAATTGAAATCAGCCATAAGTAAACTGTTTCAGCAGCTACAACGCTTGTCAAAAGAGAAAAAGCAGAAATAGCTATCGTTAAGATTAAAGCGTTTAGAGGTATCCCTCGTGATGATAATTTCTTTAAAAAGGCTGGAGCCATATCATTTTTTGATAATGACCAAAGCATTCGTGTTGCAGCGTACAGCCCTGAGTTTGCGACAGAAAGAACAGCAGTAAGAATAACAAAGTTCATAATATCAGCTGCATAAGGAATACCTATATTATCAAAAACAGCAACAAACGGACTCTTAGTTAATCCTGCCTCTTCCCAAGGAATTAAAGCCACAAGAACAAAGATTGCTAAGACGAAGAAAAACATCGTGCGCCATATTATATTTCTAATAGAACGAGGTAAAGTCTTTGCTGGATCTTCACTTTCACCTGCTGCGATTCCAACAAGTTCTGTACCTTGGAAGGAATAGTTGACTGTAACCATTGTTAAAAGAATAGCGGCAAGTCCATTTGGGAATAAACCACCATGATTTACGAAATTTGAAAGAAGCGGAGCGGGTTCGTTTCCTTTTAAATCAATAAAGCCGAACATAGCGGCGCCGCCAAGAATAATGAAAGCAATAATGGCAGATACTTTTATACTTGAAAACCAAAATTCTGTTTCTGCATAACTACGAGCAGATAATGCGTTAATAGTGAATATTGTAACACCAAATATTAAACACCAAACCCAGACAGGAATATCAGGAAACCAGCGCTGCATTGTAATACCAGCAGTTGTAAATTCAAGACCGGTCGTATTCGCCCAGCTTAACCAATACAACCAGCCGATTGTAAACCCAGTGGCAGGGTTAATGAATTTGGTAGCATATTCCTGGAAAGATCCTGAAACAGGCATTGCTACAGCAAGCTCACCAAGACATAACATAACAAGATACATTAATAATCCACCGGCCATAAAGGCAAGTACGGATCCACCAGGTCCAGCTTGACTTATAATAAAACCAGATCCGTTAAATAACCCCGTTCCAATCACACCACCGAGTGCAATCATGAATAAATGTCTACTTTTCATCGTGCGCTTTAATTCATTGTTTGAATTGTTTACTTGCGTCATTGTTTTCCTCACTTTCAAAATTGGTAGTATGAAAATTGATGTTTTTCCGTATTATGGAATGTATTCCGTGATGTGAAATCCTGTTATAATTTTCAGATAATTAAGAGAAAAAGTCAATATTTTTTTGTTTGCGTTTTCAAAATGTTGATAGCGTATCTTTTGTTTATTTTGAAAATTAAATAAATTAATTGATTTCAGTTTGAATTTTTGTTAAATTGATAGTTAATTAGGCTAAACATACTACAAGTAAAGTTGAGGCGAGTTATGGTACAGTCCATTGATCGAGCGATAGGTATTATTAAGTTGTTGAATTCTACAAATGAAAAAGAGTATTGGGCTATTTCTGATATAGCTGATAGAACACATCTCCCGGTTAGTACAGTACATAGATTACTGAACTCTCTAATGGAGCATGGATTAGTTACGCAAATTTCAGAAACAAAACAGTACAAGATTGGACCAATGTGGATGGAAATAGGATTACGTCAATTGGAGAAGGTAGACTACAGATCTGTTGCAAGAGAAGTGATGAAGCGTTTGGCCTCTGAAGTTGAAGAAAGTGTTTATTTGAACATTCCAAATGGAACACATTCTATTATCATTGAAAGAATTGATAGCCCTTTAAAAATTCGAGTTATCGATAACTTAGGGGAACAGATTCCACTTTCGATTGGAGCAGCAAATAAAACGATGCTTGCCAATATGAACACGAATGAAATGGAACACATTGTAGAACAATTACTTTCTTCTTTACCAGAACAAAAGCAAATCCTTTCCGATCAAATAAAGCAGATAAGAAACGAAGGGTATGCTGTGAGTTATGGTGAAAAAACAGAAGGGACAGCTTCAGTAGCTGCACCTATTATCGGATTTAATCATAAAGTAGTAGGAGCATTAAGTATTGGATTGATTAGTCATCGCATTAATGATGATCGACTATCTTTTCTTATTAGTAAGGTAAAACAAGCAGCTCATGAAATATCAATAAAAATCGGCAGAACATCAGAAGTATAATTTTGATAGCTGTCGTCATTTTTTATTCATATATTGGAATTGATTTTCATAATGCGGAAAAATAGGGGGATTTATATGTCAAAGTGGCAATCTAAAGAGCAATTGGTGCAATTATTAAGCGATCTTGTTGAAATTCCTAGTATTACAGGTTCAGAAGCTGAAGTTATATTGCCAGACTTTGTTGTAGAACAATTATCTGACTTACAGTATTTCAAACAAAATCCGCATCATTTGCAAAAAAATCCGACGGGGGATGGACGATATTTTGTTACAGCCCTAGTAAAGAAAAGTGATAGTACGAAAAACACCGTAATTCTTGTTAGTCACTTTGATGTTGTAGATGTACAAGATTACGGAGTGTGGAAAGAAGATGCATTTAACCCTAAAAAGTTAACATCTATGTTTTATTCTCATAAAGATGAGCTACCAGATCATGTACGTGAAGATATTGAACAAGGAGATTGGCTCTTTGGTAGAGGAACAATGGATATGAAATGTGGTCTAGCTTTACAAATGGCGATGGTTGAACAAGCTTGTGAAGGAAGATTTGATGGGAATGTTCTTTTATTGGCTGTTCCAGATGAAGAAGTGAACTCTGTAGGGATGAGGGCTGCTGTTCCGAGATTATTAGATTTAGCAAAAGAACACGCCTTAGATTATAAAACGGTCTTAAATTCAGAGCCTATGTTTTCAAGACATCCTGGTGACCAAAATAAGTATATTTATACTGGTTCTATTGGTAAAGTGTTACCCGGTTTCCTTTGCTATGGAAAAGAGACACATGTAGGCGAACCTTTTGCAGGGTTAAATGGGAGTTATATGGCTGCATTATTAACAGCAGAATTAGAGTTGAATACGGACCTTTGTGATATTGTAGAAGGGGAAGCGAGTCCTCCACCAACTAACTTGCTTCAAAGAGACTTAAAGGAGGATTACTCTGTACAAATTCCTCATCGTGCTGTCACATTATTTAATTTGTTTTTACTAGAAAAAACGATGACAGATGTAGTTTCATTGTTACGTCAAAAAGTAACGAAAGTAGCAGAGAAAATCGAAGAATCGTATGAGGAGCGCGCGTATCATTTTTCTAAGTATAATCCGTTCATACCGCCGAATCTCAAAGTGAATGTATTAACGTATGAAGAGCTTATCGCGTATGCAATTGAACAACATGGACAAGAAAAAATAGATGAAATTCAATCCGATATTATAAAAAATAGAGAAGATAAAGATGATCGTGCGGTAACTATTGATTTAGTAGACAAATTAGCTATCTTATGTAAAGAAAAGGCTCCAATGATTGTACTTTTCTTTGCTCCGCCATACTATCCAGCTGTGAGTTCACGCAACAATCATTTAATTAAAGAAGTAGTTGTAGAAATGGAAAAGTATGCTCACTATAATCATAGCATTTCATTTGAAAATCAAAATTATTTCGGGGGAATTTCAGATTTGAGCTATGTGGGCTTACAGAACCCATTGGATTCAATGAGTTCTCTTGTAGACAATATGCCATTATGGGATAAAGGATATTCGATTCCACTTCAGGAATTAGAAGAATTTGACGTTCCAGTATTAAATATGGGACCGGTAGGAAAAGATGCACATCAATGGACGGAGCGTTTGGACGTAAATTACGCATTTGAAACGTTATTAGATATGTTACCTATATGTATTGAAAAACTACTTGTTTCTAATAAAGTTACACAGTCATAGTTTCTGTGTAAGGGGGATAAAAAAAGACCGTAATAATACGGTCTTTTTTTGCTTAATGAATGGTGTGAAGCCTTAGCTTTATGAGAATGTGACGGTACCTCATTTATTAATGTTACTTGATCAGTAGAGAAATGGGAGAAAATTTTGATGTAAGAATTTTCTTGTCCTCTTTTTTATATTAATTATTTAACATAAAAAGCTTTAGGACTTTGCAGAGCTTTTTCTACCTCTTTTTGTGTGAGAATAGGATTGGGAATTGCTGGTACTATAGGAAGCATTAAATCATTTTCTTCGTTACTATGACCTTTAGGGTCATTTGGACAACAAGGTGATGTGCTTTCTCCATCTGCTAATCTATTTCCTCCGACAAAAAATAAGCCAATCCATTCGTTAACTCCTTGAGTATATGGGAGTGAATTTTTTATAGTATATGGATTAAAACAGTCAATTTTATCTACGAAATATTCTTCATTGAACAACTTGTATAAGTTGTATATTATTAATAAATATAGCTTGTACACTTTTCATAATGGTATTTGCTAAGTTTTTTTATAAAATAATCATGTGAAGTTAACATAACTTATTGTATCAATAGTATATATTTGCGTAGAATATCCATTTTAAGGCTTTGAAGTACCCTCCTAAATGAAAAATTTATTTCTCTAAAGTTAGTTATTTAGTGAAGTCTGCTCATTTTTTTCGTATTAGGGAAGAATGTACTTTTTAACTTGATGGGTATGGGGTAGTACACCTTTTAGTAAAACCGGAGTGGAAATGATGAGTATAAATAGTTTTGTGAGATTGATAAAGAACGAATTATTAAAAGAGGTGAGCATAAGAAGTGAGGATGAATTCGAGCCTGTAGTAGTTAAAGATATTCCTAGACTTTGGAAGTGTTTAGGGACAGGTAATTATGCCGCAGTATTTATGCACAAAGAATACAAAGATTGGGTAGTGAAAGTTTACGCGCGAGAAGGAGAAGGAATTGAAAAAGAGTCAGAAGTATACCGAAGAATCGGAAAATCATCCTTCTTAGTTCGAAAGTCTTATATATAAAAGGAGAAAATTTTCATAGTATTGAAAACGTTTTAAAAAGTAAAATTAACCTTAATACGTAATG